>JANNKN010000787.1:0-12554 GCA_031396315.1 Deltaproteobacteria bacterium | reverse complement strand
GACTTCGCCCCATCCGCGCCGCCAGCGTGATCGCCTCGGACTCCGCGAATCCCGTGAGTGCGCGCAACGTGTCGGAGGCTTTGAGCTCGTCGCTCGCGAGATCGATCTCGACGCTCGCGACGCCAGCGAGTTCGTGCGCGCGCGTGAGGCTCGCGCGGCTGCGGCGCAGATCCGCGACCGCACGGCTTCCGCGCAGTAAGTGGCGCACGCGATGCGCGAGCGCGTTCCAAGGCACGGGCTTCGTCACGAAATCGGTGGCGCCCGCATCGAAGGCGCGGTCGAGCGCGACGGAATCTTCGGGGCCAGCCATGAGCACGATCGGGAGATCGACCTCGCCGCGCTCTCTGCGCAGCGTCTCGCAGACTGCGACGCCGTCGCGGCCGGGCATGCGGACGTTGAGCAACACGAGCGCTGGGCGGTCGCGCAAGTAGACCCTGAGTGCCTCGTCGCCATCCGCCGCCTCGGCCACCGCAAAGCCCAGCGTCTCGAGCGCTGCGCGCGCGCTTGCGCGCGCGCCTCGGTCGTCGTCGGCGACGAGCACGAGCTCCGTCTTTCCGTCGTCGCCCGCGTTCCCACCCCGAGGGTGGCCGCCCCTCCGTCGCCCCTCGCCCATACGAGCCTTTCGACGCGAAACGCGCTGCGCTCAATCGGGCATTCCACGTAGGTCTACGCGCGGCGCACGCAGCAGAGCCGGCTCAATTTGTTATTGGACGCGCTGCCGTGAAGCCGACGCGCAGAGGCTTCGCAGCAGCGACGCAAGGCCGCCGATGTCCGCGCTTCGGTACTCCGGGAGGGACTGCCATCGCGCGGGCGCCGCGGCACCGATCCGCCCCAAAAGGCGAGATCCGCAATCTCTGCGTACCCGTTCGACCGCAGCGACCGCCGCAACGCCCGCCACGACCCCTGGCGCCGCGATGTCGGCGGCGGGACACGAACCCGCAGTTCGTGCGCAGGCCATGGGAATCTCCGGCCGGAGCGGAAGCGCTGCCGTTTTTCGCCGCTAAGGTGCGCGCCCGCTCATGGACGCCTCCACCCCGCCGGATGCGCGCGCGCCGCGCACCGAACTCCGCAACCTCGCAATCATTGCGCACGTCGACCACGGGAAAACCACCCTGGTCGACGGGCTCTTTCGCTTTACCGGTGCGCTGCGTGCGAACCAGGTGCTGCAAGAGCGCGCGATGGACAGCAACGACATCGAGCGCGAGCGCGGCATCACGATTCTCGCAAAGACCACCTCGATCGATTACGAGGGCGTCCACATCCAGATCGTGGACACACCGGGCCACTCGGACTTCGGCGGCGAGGTCGAGCGCGTGCTGGGCATGGTCGATGGCGTGTTGTTGCTCGTGGACGCGGTCGACGGTGTGATGCCACAGACGCGCTTCGTGCTGCGCAAGGCGCTCGAGCACAAGCTGCGGCCTATCCTCGTCGTCAACAAAGTCGATCGGCCCGAGTCGCGCGGCGAAGCGATCGTCGATGAAGTCTTCGACCTGCTCGTCGAGCTCGGCGCCGACGATACGCAGCTCGAGTTTCCGGTCGTGTTTTGCTCCGCGAAGCAAATGGTCGCGGGCTTGAATCCGCACGAGCCGATGAAGGATCTGCGGCCCCTCCTCGAGACCATCGTCAAGCACGCGCCTGCGCCCCTCGTCGATCGGAAGGGCCCGGTCCAGTTCCAGGCCGTGACGCTCGGCTATGACGAGTTCTTGGGCCGCCTCGTGATTGGCCGGGTAGTGCGCGGCCGACTCGCGCGCGGCGTACCGGTGGTGCGCGTGGGTGAATCCGGCCCGAACGAATCGTTCCGCATCACGAAGCTGTTCAGCACCAAGGGTCTCGACCGCGTCGAGACCGAGGCCGCCGAGGCGGGCGACATCGTGATCGTCGCGGGCATCGACAGTGTCGAGATTGGCGACACCGTCGCGGACCCGTCGGACCCTTCGCCGCTACCGCGCATCGCGATCGATCCGCCCACCATTCGCGTGAAGTTCTCGGTGAACAACTCGCCGTTCGCGGGCAAGGAAGGACGCTTCCTCACGAGCCGCCAAATTGGCGAGCGGCTCGAGCGCGAGGCGCTCACGAATGTCTCGATCAAGCTCGAGCCGACGGATTCCACCGAGACCTTCCAGGTTGCCGGCCGCGGTGAGCTGCAGATCGCAATCCTGATCGAGAACCTGCGCCGCGAAGGCTACGAGTTCTCGGTGTCGCGCCCGGAGATCATCCCGCGCGAGGTCGATGGCCAGCTGTGCGAGCCGGTCGAGGACGTGATCGCCGAGGTGCCCGAGGCGTACGCCGGCGCGGTGCTCGAAGGCCTCGCGATTCGTAAGGGCCGGATGCTCGACATGGAGCCGCAAGGCAACCGCACCTGGCTGCACTTCGCGGTGCCGAGCCGCGGGCTGTTCGGCTACCGCGGCCAGTTTCTGACGGCAACGCGCGGTGAAGGCGTTTTGCACCGCACGATTCGCGGCTACGAACCCTTCGCCGGGCCGCTCGCCGGGCGCGGCCTCGGCGCGATCGTCGCGAGCGAGGGCGGCAAGACGACGCCCTACGCGATGTTCCACATCCAGGAGCGCTCGACCCTGTTCGTGCATCCGGGCGTGGCCGTCTACGAAGGCCAGGTCGTCGGCGAGAGCGCCCGCGCGGGCGACCTCAACGTGAACATCGTGCGCGCGAAGAAGCTGACGAACATTCGCGCCGCCGGAAAAGACGAGAACACGGTGGTGACGCCGCCGCGCCAGCTGACGATCGAGTCCGCGCTCGAATGGATCGAAGAGGACGAGTTGCTCGAGGTCACGCCTGCGGCGCTGCGGCTGCGCAAACGGATCCTCGCCTCGAACCTGCGGAAGCGATAGCCGGCGCCAGCGCCGCATCGCGCAGCGCGTCCCGCGCGCGGATATGTTGTTGGGATGCGTGCTGGCGTCCATGCGCCTTGGTGTCTGGCTTGGAGCGAGCGGCGAGGGATGTCGCCACTCCGGATCGGGCTCGCGATCTCGCTGGCGCTCGCGACGGCGTTCGTCGGGCTGGAGCTCGCGCTCGGGCGGCTCGCGTCGCTCGGGAGCGACGCCGTTCGCGCAGCGGACTTTCAGATCGCGCTCGGAATGATCGCGCTCGTCGGATATCAGCTCGGCGCATTCGCGGCAGTCGTGCGCGGCGCGGAGCGGACGTGGCAAGAGCTGGCGCCTGCCTTCGTGCGCCGAGCCGACGCGGAGGCGGCGGGTGCGACGGTCGCAGGCCGAAGGGAGAGCTGGAAGCTGCGGCGGCTCGGCGCGATCGGTGTCGGCGTCGGCCTGATGATTCCGCTCGCGACCCACCTGACGATCGAGACGTGGTTCTTCGGCAAGCTGGAGCTCGAAGCGATCGCCCATCGGGTGTTACTCATCCCGCTCGGCTGGGCCGTCTTTCGCTTCAGCGCGGTGGTGATGAGCGAGTCTCGACGCCTCGCCGCACTCGGGGCGGGCGCGCTCCGCGTCGATCTGCTCGATCTACGCCCGCTCGCGCCGCTCGCGCGCGCGGGTATCCGGCACGCGCTCCTGGTCGCGGGTGCGGTCAGCATCCTGCTCGTCGCGTTCCGCGATCTGCGCACCGCGCCGAGCCTTCCAGTCGTGATCGCGCTCGTGTCGGCCTCGAACGTGGTGCTGTCGGTGTTCACGCTCTGGCTCGCGCTGCGCGGCGGGCATGCTGCGATTGCGCGTGAGAAGGCGCTCGCCGGCGCCACGGCCGATACCGCAATCCGTGCGCTGCGCTCTCCGGGCGCAAAGCACACGACCGGCGCGCTCGCCGACGCGCTGGCTTGGAAGGGCTTCGTCGCGGACGCCCCGGACTGGCCGATCGACTTCCCGATGCTCCGCCGCTTCGTGCTCCCGCTCGCCCTGCCCCTCGCCTCGCTGCTGGCCAGCTCATTCCTCGAGGCGGCGTTCTCCCGGGTGCTCCCGGGCTGAGCGCCAGTTGCACACGAGTTGCACACGAAGTTTCCCCTCAAGAACGTGCAACTCCTTCCGAGAAGTCCTCCAGCAGCCGGCGTTTTGCCGGGTTGCCCAGGAGGATCCGATGCCGGCAGCGCTTCGCCCGATCGACGAGCCCACCCTCACCCGCCTCGTTCGCTACGCCCTCGCGACCGCGATGGACCGCATCTACCTGCGGCCCGGCAGTCGCCCGATCGTCGAGGGCCTCGGCCCGAACCGCGAAGTGAACTTCCGCCAGCTCGCGGCCGAGGACACGGTGGCCGCCGCCGGCATCGTGCTCATGCACTCGAGAGTTTCGCAGGCACGCCGCGAACAGGCCGGAGACGCTGCGATCGAGTTGTTCCCGCTCTGGGAGATTCCCGGCCACGCGCTCGTCGAGATGTACGCCGAGTCTGCGCCGGGTGGCATCGCGTTGCGACTCGACTTGTTGCGCCCGCTCACCGATCCTGCCGAGATCGCGCTGCTCGAACCTTAATCACTGCGCCACATGGGCGCGCGCGACGGAGCGACGCATGCCCTTGTTCGCTTGGATCGGCCGCGACCGTGAGAACTCCGCGGAGACGCGCGCGCGCGTTCGAGCGGATCACCTCGAGCGCCTGCACGCGCTGGCGCCGCGCATTCGCTTCGCGGGGCCTCTGCGCGACGAGCACGCCGTCGCGCGCGGCAGTGTGATCGTATTCGAGGCCGCGAGCCTCGCCGAGGCGCGCGAGATCGCGGCACGCGACCCGTACGCGATACACGGTGTGTTCGCGAGCTGGGAAGTGTTCGAGACGGCGCAGGTGCTTCCGGAGATCGCTCAGGCCTAGAGCTTCACTCCGCGGCGGCTTGCGGAGCACTCGCCTCGCGCGCGGCCGCTGCCTCCGCCTCACTCACTTCGGCGAGCGCCGCGAGTCCACGCTCGAAGTCCCCGCCCACCATCGCGTCCATGTCCATGAACAGGCTCGCTGCCTTCGCCATGAAGCCGTTGCGGCCCGTCATCGACCACGTGACGGTGGAAGCGCCGTCGCCGCCGGGCGCGAGTGTGAAGACGGTCTCGTTGGTCGCGGCGAAGGGCGTGATGAACTCGAGCCGGATCGCTAGGCGCTCGGGCGGCGCGCTCTCGGTGATCGCCATGCGCCCTTCCCCGACATCCTGGTTGCCGAGCCAGTGATACGTGGCGCCGACGCCAGAGCTCGGGCCGTCGTAGCTTCGCTGCATGCCGGGATCGAGCTTCTCCCACGGCGACCATGGGCCCCAGCGACGGAAGTCGTCCAGGTTTGCAAACACCGTCGCGGGCGGCGCGGAGATCGTCGCGCTGCGTTCGAGGCGGAACTCCGCGGGCTGAAGCGCGACGAACGCGGAGAACGCGGCGACTACGACGGCGAGACCGAGCAGAATTTTCTTCACGGCGCCCTCCGAGTGCGACGCGCGCCGTCGGTCACGAGAGCCCGGCGCGCAGAAACGACAAGATGCGCCCCCAGGCGCGCTGCGCGACGGCAGCGTCGTACACGTCCGGGCGCGCGTCGTTCAGAAACGCGTGATCGACCCCCGGGAAGATCGTGAACTCGGTGCGTACGCCTGCGGCGCGCAGCTCGGCCTCGAGCTGGTGCGCCGTCTCGGGCGGCACGAAGCTGTCGCGCTCCGCAAACACGCCCATCACGGCGGCGCGGATGTTCGCGTAGTCGACGCGCACGTTCGGGTGAACGCCGTAACAATCGACCACCGCCGAGATGCGCGGCGTCAGCGAGGCGGCATAGAGCGCGAGCTGCCCGCCCATGCAGAAGCCGATCGCCGCCACCTTGCCGCCGTTCACTGCGTCGTGGTTCACGAGCGCAGTTACCGCGGCCTCGAGGTCGCGCGCGGCGCGCGGCACGGCGAGATCCATCATCAGGCGGCCCGCGACGCCCGGGTCGGTGGTCGACTCGCCGCGATACAGATCCGGCGCGAGCGCGACGAAGCCTTCGCGCGCGAAGCGGTCGCACACCTCACGGATGTGATCGACGAGGCCCCACCACTCTTGGAGCACGATCACGCCCGGGCCGCGACCGCGCGCGGGCACCGCCAGATAGGCCCGCACCTTCTCGCCATCGCTCGCGAACTCGATCTCGCTGCCCGCGAAAGCCATCGCGCTGCGCCCCCTCGTTTGGAGCGCGCAGCTTAGGCGAGTTGGCGGGGGCGCGAGCTCAGCCGTCGTCGTTGCAGGGCGAACCCGGGAAGCCGCAGCCCGTACCGGGATCCGGGTCCTCGCAGATCTCGCACACGGCGCCGCAGCCCGAGCCCGGGTCGTCGCAGGAATCGCGGCCGGGCGGATCGAAAGGGTCGATGCCGGGGCCGCCCGGAGGCGGAGAGCTCACCGGCGGAACGAGACCCGGAAGGCCCGCGACGTGGAACGGGCAGCTGCCCGTATCGCCGAGCGGAACGCTGGCTGCCCCGGCAGGCGAGCTCGCGAGCGCACCTAACACCGACGTCTCGGCACAGCTCCCGGCGGGCACGGTCAGCGCGCCGTCGCGCGCCATCACCACCACCGGCTCGCCCTGCGCGCAGACGCGCACGCGGTCGCCGTCCCGCGTGATCTCCGCGTCGCCGCGGCCCGTACTCGCGCTCAACGCGGGCGTGTAGAGCTGCACGCGCTGCGCGGCTTGGTCGCGCACGTCGACCACCCGCACGCTGCCGCGCTCGAGGGCGAACTCCGGCCCAGTGCGCGCGGAGAGCGCGACCTGCGAGTCCGGACCGATCTGCACGAGCGCGTCGTCGACGAGCAGGCCCACGCTCGCGCCGGCACCCGTAACAACCTGTTCACACGCGTTCACGACGTCGTCGCAAGTCAGCGCGCGCGAGCTGCCGTCGGGCGCGATGGCGCGCACGTCGCCGACCACACTCGCGACCGTCGCGATCGCGCCACCGGGCGGGCAATCGCCGCGCGCGACACCGCGCGGAGCGGGCGCCTCGCTCGCGTGCGGCGGCTGGATGCGCCCCGCACCGTCGGCGAGCGCCACCAGGGGCAGCGACGCAACGAGAGCAACGGCGAAGGAACGAACGAGCTGGATCGACATGGCGGGGTCTCCCGCCGAGTGAGTGGCCGCTAGAAGCCGTAGGTGACGTAGAGCCCGACGACGTGGCGGTCGTAATCGAACACGGCGACATTTGACGCGCGGTTCTGGTACCGGTAACGCGCCAGCAGCGAGAAGCCGGCGCCGAGCTCGCGCTCGAGTTCCGTGCGGATGCGGAAGGCAACATCCTCGCGGTCGTCCGACTCGAGGCCCCCAGAGCCGGGCGGATCCTCGTAACTCGATTGGTTCTCGAACGGGAACCAACCGACACCGGCGACGGCGCGCAGCCGCACCGCCGCGGGCAGCAGCGTCTCGAACCCGGCGAACAGTTCGCCGCCGTTGTAGTCGTACTCCCCGCCGTCGGCGGAGAAGCCGGCGTAGCTCACGCCGACCTGCAGCTCGGTCTGGCTGCTGAGCGGGTACGCGTGCTGCGCCGTCAGTCCCCAGCCGATGCCGTCGCGGTCGCGGTAGCCGGCTGAGAACGGAAGGGGTGCCGGAGTGACCGGAAACTTGAAGTCGAGGTACGACACGCGCGCGGAGAACTGCGAGCGGCCAGCCTTACCCCAATCGCGATAAAGCGTCGGCGTCAGCTGGTGGTCGAAGAGGAAGTCGTCGCCGTCGATCCAGGCATAGCCGACGTCGTAGCGGAGCCGGAAGAGCGTGGCTTCGTCGATCCGGTAGTCGAGCCAAGGCGAGAGCGTCGGGTGATGCTCGTCGAATTCAGTGAGATCGAAGTGTGCGGAGCCGTAGTACGTTCCGCTCAAGCCGCCGGCGAAGTCGCCGCGGCGGAAGAGCTCCGCGCCGCCGTGGGCAACCCACACCGCCCGGCCGTCGCGCTCGTTACTGATGTCGGTATCGAGGTCGACGCCTTCGCCGCGCAGCACGACGTTGCTGTCCCATTCGGCGCCGACGCGAACCCAGGCCCAGCGTTCGAGCGGGCCGCTCGCGGCGCCGCTGCGCGCGGCTTCCGCTTGCTTCGCCCACTCGGAGCCTGGCGCCAGCGCAATCGCGCGGTCGAACGAGGCGTTCGCGCGCGCGCGATCCTTCGCCGAGAGCCACGCCACACCGCTGTAGTAGGCCGCGATCGGCTCCATCTCGGTGGGCGCGAGCTCGCGCGCGCGATCGAACGCGGCGCCGGCCTGCTCGTTCTGCGCGCTCTCGAGCAGTAACAAGCCGCGATACAAGTGATACTCGGGGCGCTGCGTCGCGCTGGCCGGCATCGCGTCGAGCGTGCGGCGTGCGCCTTCGAGGTCGCCGACCTGATAGCGCGCGATCAGCAGCGGAAGCTGCGCATCCGCGAGCTTCGGGTCGAGGCGCTGCGCTTCGTCGAGCGCCGTGATCGCTTCGGCCCAGCGCTTACCCTCGACGTGGCATTGGCCGCGCAAGAGCGCCGCGCGCGCCGTGTTCGCGCCGCTCTGCGCGAGCAGCGCGAGCGCCTCGTCGCAGCGGCCTTTGCGCGCGAGCGTGTTCGCGCGCAGCAAGTTCGCCTCCTGCTCGCTGCCTGCGGCGGGTGCGAGACCGAGCTGTGTCGCGACCAGGAATGCTGCCGCGCCCAGCCGAATGTCGATCCTCATCGCGTTCGTCTTCGCTTCCGAATCGCGAGCAGCGTGCCGCCGAACGCGAGCAGCGAGATCACTACCGGCTCGGGCACGACCGCGAGCTCGAGGAAGTTCACGCGATACTGCGGGAACACGCACAGCTGCGGGTTCTGCTGCACGACCTTGAGTGCCTTCGCGACCGCGTAGCTGATCGCCACGTCCAGGCTGTCGCCTTGGGCGAGGTCGCCGACGAAATACGCGAGGTACGACACGTTCGGGAACCCCGTCGGATGCACGACCGCCCAGTTCGGGTCGGTCGGATCGATCACGAGGCCGATCTTGTGGTTCTCGTCGTAATAGGCGGCCTCGGGATCGTTCGGGTCGTGGCCTTGAATCACGATCCACAGATCGCTGTAGGCGCGATCCTGCGCGGTCACGGTCCACGTGCTCGAGCCGGTGCTCGGGTTGGCGACCGTCGCGTTCTGCACGCTCGTGCCCGGAATCGAGGGCGGCGTCGTAATCGTGATCCGTGCCGGCCCCGAGGAGGGGTTCGCGAAAAACGTGCTGTCGGGCAGCGCGCCGACTCCGGCGTTCGTGGCCGCCGTGGTGGATGCGGCATCGAAGCCGAACCCGCCATTGGGCTGTAGCCACATCGTGAGCGGCGCGGCCGCCGCCGGCAGCGCCAAGCACACGCCCAGCAGCGCCCCCGCCGCGGCCCAGACGAAGCGATTCGAGAAACCCATGCGCACACTCCTCCCGCTCGAGACACGCGATCAATGTTGAGTGGCTCGCCAGCGTCGAAAGGTGTCAATCCGTCGGCGAGTTGCGCGCGAATTGCGGGCGCGTGGCTAGCGGCGCAGCGCGAGCACGGCCTCGAACGCAGCGCCTTCGGGGAAGCCACGCAGATTCGGGTAATCCGCGCTCGGCGGCGCGCCGCTCAGCTGAACCTCGACACCCGCGGCGAGCGCAGCGGCCTCGAGGCTTCCCGAGAGCCGGCCGCGCGCTCTGCGGTCGTTGCTCGAGACCAGCAGAAATCCTCCGGGCACGAGCCGGCGAAAGCAGCTCGCCGCGAGCTCCTCCATGCCCTCACGCGCGCTCCAGAACGTGCGACCTGCGGACGCCGCGGTCGGTGGGTCGAGCACGATGCCGTCGAAACGCTGATCAGCGGGAAGCTCGGCCAGGAAGCGACGCACATCCCGCTTGACGCCCCGGTGGCGCTCGATCGGGAGCCCCGAATGCACCAGGTTTTCTTCGAGGCGTGCCAGGTAAGGGCCTGAAAGATCGACGCTTGTGACCTCCCCGGCGCCGGCGGCCAAGATCACTGAGCTGAAGGCCCCCGTGTGCGCGAAGAGGTTCAGGTAGCGCCCGCCCTCACGAACGAGCTCGGCGAGCCGCGCGCGGTTGCGGCGCTGGTCGAGGAAGAGCCCAAACCCCGGGTGGGGACGCGACGGTTCGGCGAGGCCCGTGTCTACGCGGAACGACAGCCCGCCTTCACGAACGAGCAGCGGTTCGGTTGGCGCGGGCCCGCTGAGCTGGCGAACGCACAACAACTCGCCCGGAGGCTGAGGTTTCAGCTGCACCACGAGCACGACGCTCGGCTCGCTCCCGAGTGGCGCACGCAGCGCCTGCGCGAGCGCAGCTGCCGTGCGCTCCCAGAGCGGGAGTGCCGCTCGGCCCGCGACGAGGACACGCAACACGCTCCCGATGCGATCCGCGAACAGGCCGGGCAGCCCATCGGCCTCGCCGTGCACGAGCCGCAGCGCGGTGGCTCCGTTCGCAACCAGCTTCACGCGCTCGCGGCGCTCGAGCGCGCGCGCCACGCGCTCCTCGATCGACGCGGGCTTCGTGCCCTCAAGGCGTGCGCTGTTCACCGGCACCCAAATCCGTGCGACGAGCTGCGACCCGCCCTCGATGCGCGCCGCGCCGACCGACTTGTTGTCGGGGTCGCGCAGCTGCACGAGCCCGCCGAACGCGAAGCGGCCTTCGTCTTCGCTCTCCTTGTCGCGCGTGAGCCACGGATGCCCGCGCAGGATCGCGCGCGCCGCGGCTTCCGAGACGCGCAAGGAGCCGCCCGGGGCGAACAGCGGCTCGCCCTCCCGCGCAAGCGAGCCGCCATGCGCGAGGTCGCCCACTACGGGCGCGCCGGCTTGCGCGCACCAAGCGAGCACGCGGCTCGCGCCTTCGCCTTCGCAGCTGAAGCGGACACGCGTGCGGTCGTCGGTCGCCTCGCGGAGCTCGAACGCGAAGCGCGAGCCGCCGCGCACGGGGATCACACCCGACGGCCACGGCAGCGTCGGCAGCTCGAGCTCGAACTCTTTGCCGGGGAGCGCGGGCGCCGCGGTGCGCGAGCTGTCGTCGAGCCAGAACGCCGCGCCTGGCGCCGCTTCCCCGCGCAGATCGCGCACTGGAGCGCCAGGCTGCCATGCCTCGCCGACGCCAAACGTGCGCGCGAAGCGCAGCCGCTCGCCGCGCACGAGCTCGCGCGCGGGCCGCGACGGCGCCGCACGCTCGAGAAGTTCCTCGATGCGGAGCGGAAGGCCAGGCGCGCGAAACAGCAGCGGCACGCGCGCACCATAGGCAACCCGCATCGCGGGCTCGCGCGGCGGATGCGTGGCGTTCACACTCGCAGCATGCAGCTCGAAGTCCCGCCCGCGGTGCTCGCCCTATGCGCCGCGCTCCGCGTGCGCGGGCACGAGGCGCTGCTCGTCGGAGGCTGCGTGCGCGATGCGCTGCTCGCGCGCCCCGTGCGCGACTGGGACGTCGCGACCTCCGCCTCGGTGAGCGAGGTGCTCGCATGCTTCCCGCGCGCCGTGCCGATCGGCGCGAGTGCGCGGCACGGCACCGCGCTCGTGCCCAGCGCTGCCGGCCCGGTGGACGTGACGACGTTCCGCGGCGCCGATCTCGCGAGCGACCTCGCGCGCCGCGACTTTACCGCGAACGCGATGGCGTGGACGGACCAGGGTGCGCGCTTGATCGATCCGCATGCGGGCCAAGCCGACCTCGCGGCCGGGCGCCTGCGCGCCGTCGGGCGCGCCGCGGATCGCTTCGCCGAGGATCCGCTGCGCGCGCTGCGCGCTGCGCGGCTGTTTGCCGAGCTCGGCCTCGTACCCGACGCGGAGCTCGAAGAAGCGATGCGCGGAAGCGCAGCGGCGCTATCGCACGTCGCTCCCGAGCGCGTGCGCAGCGAGCTCGTGCGCGCGCTCGTCGGCGCGCAGGCGACGCCCGCCTTCGAGCTGTTACGGCGGACCGGCATCGAGGCCGTGTTCGCGCCGGGTGCGCGCGCGGATGCAGCCGCCGTGATCGGCGCGCTGCCCACGGATCTCGGCCTGCGGCTCACGGCTTGGCTGCGCGGTGCCGCGCGCGCCCGCGTGCTCGCGCGGCTCCGCTTCGGCCGCGGCGTCGCGCGCCGCGTCGACCGCTTGCTCTCGCTTCACCCGCTCGACGCAGGCTGGGACGGCAGCGAGGCCGGCGTGCGCAAATTGCGACAGCGCAGCGGCGACGAAGCCACGCTCGCGGACTTACTCGCGCTGCGCGACGCCGAATGCAGCGCCGCGGGCGACAGCTGGGCAACCGCACGCGTCGCAGCGCTGCGCGCGGCCCTCGCGGCGAGTCCGACGAAACTGTTCGGGCCTGGCGACCTCGCACTGCGCGGCGACGAAGTCATGCACGCCCTCGCCAAAGGCCCCGGCCCCCACATCGGCCGCGCCCTCCGCCACCTCGTCACCTGCGTCGTCGCCGACCCCACCGCGAACACACCCGAACGCCTGCACGAGCTACTCACAGCTTGGTCCCGCAGCGAGAGCGCCTGACGACCTAACAACGCCAGCCGCCCGCACGTCCCCAACCAACAAAGAATGACCCGCAGACGCCTACGACCCAGCACGAGCAGCGGCGGCGGGGCCGGGGGCGGCGGAGGCGCAATCAAGCGGAGCGAGGCCCCCAACTCCACGTCCCGCGGTCCGCTCGAAGCATCGCGCACCCCGCTCCCCCTAATGATCCAAGGGGCCGAGTGAGCCATGCGCCTCCGCCGC
>JANNKN010000786.1:0-15740 GCA_031396315.1 Deltaproteobacteria bacterium | reverse complement strand
GGATGCGGCAGCACGAGGAAGCGCTCCTCGGCGAGCGCCCGCGTGACGGCCTCCGCGACCTGCTCGGGCTCCATCATGCCGTCGACGCTCGCGACCCCATCCGGGTTGCTGGCCGTCATCGCCGTGCGCACCGCCTGCGGGCATAACACCGAGACTTTGATGCCCTCGCGCCCGTGCGTGATGGCGAGCCACTCCGCGAGGCCGACCGCAGCATGCTTCGTCACCGCGTACGGCGCCGAGCCGATCTGCGAGAGCAGGCCCGCCGCCGAAGCGGTATTCAGCAGATAGCCGCCGCCGCGCTTCGCCATGCGCGGGATCAGGTGCCGCGCGGCGTACACGTGTGACATCAGGTTGATGTCCCAAATGCGCTGCCATTCCGCGTCCACGACCTCGGCGCCGCCGGAAACGCCGATGCCCGCGTTCGAGCAGAACAGCGCGATCGGCCCGTGCGCCGATTCGGTGTGCTCGATCAGCGCAGCGATCTCGCTCTCGCGCGCGACGTCGACGCGCTGTGCGTCGCCGCCGATTTCCTTCGCGACGAGTGCGGCGCCGTCACCGTCGCGATCCGCCACCACCACCTTGCGCGCGCCATCCGCGGCGAAACGTCGGCAGAGCGCGCGGCCGATTCCGCTTGCGCCGCCGGTGACGACCACGATCTGATCCTTGACGCGCATCGCGGCTCCTCTGAGTGATGCAATTGTTCGCCAGCCCACGCGCGGCGACAACGGGATCCTTCCCACGCACACATCGTCGCCAACGGGCGAGCTCGCAGCCGAGCCTCGAATGAGGCGGTCCCGCTTCCCCGAACGGGCGATACCGCGCGCCGCGCGCGCCGAAGAACATCAGCCGGCAGGCGAGTCGCGAACGGAGGCGGCATGAGGAGAGGAAGCGGCGTTCACCTGGCTGTAGCAGTCGCGCTCCTGTCGCTGGCGGCCATCACAGCGCAGGCCGAGGCGCCGGCACTCAGCGGTCGCGTCGTTGCCGTGAACGACGGAGCGGGTGTGAGCCAAGCGGCGGTGACGCTGACGCTCCCAGACGGAGAACAAGGGCCGAAGGCGATCACCGTGTTCACCGACGCGCAAGGCAGGTACCGCCTCCCGAGCGGCCCTCGGCAGACGCCCGAACGAGCGACCCTGGTTGCACGCAAGCTCGGCTACAGCCAGGTCGATCCGCGCGCTGGCTCGGGTGCGCTCGAGCCGGGCCGCGGCGCCGGCGCGCTCACCACGCTCCTCTACTTGAAACCAGTCTCCGACATCGCCGCCGCCGTGCCGGCTTCCGCGTGGATGGCGCACGCCCGGCCGGGCGACGCGAAGAACATCACACTCACCAGTTGCTCGAGCTGTCACCAGCTGGCGAGCCCGCGCATGCGCGAGTACGCCGCTCAGATCGAGGCGGTGAGAGGTGGCCCGGAGGGAGACGCACGGGCGCTCGAGGAGTGGCGCAAGGTCGTACGGCACGAAGCGTGGCGAACGGTGGTGAAGCACATGCGCTCGCTTCACTACGCGGTGTTTCCGCTCGAGAGCACAATGAGCCTCGACGGCGTGGATTGGCCGACGGCGCAGAACGCGGCGCTCAGCTTCTTCAGCGAGCGGCAGGGAGAGATCGTCGCGCAGTACCTCGCTGACCAGTTCCCGAAGTCGACCCTCAGCTTGCCTCGGAGTGGGTACGAATACGGTGCCCCGCTCGGGGTCACTTCGCGAACGATCATCCGTGAGTTCGCCTTCCCCGAGCGAGCGCTCGTGCGAGAGCTCGTTCCCGCACCCGGTTCGCCTTATCTGTGGGGAGCGGACGTGAAGCGCAACTTCATCGTGCGCCTCGATCCGCAAACTGGGGCGACGAAGGAGGTTCCGGTCGACTTCAAAGGTTCGACCGGTCCGCACACGATCGCGCCGGACGACACGGGCCGCCTGTGGGTCTCGATGGTCGACAACGATCAGTTCGGCAGCTTCGACCCGGTCAGCGAACGCTGGCGCCTCTGGACGCTCCGCCCGAGCAGTCTTCCGGACACTGAATCCATCGCTGGCGCCGCGATCGTGCACGACATGTCGATCGATTCTCGTGGGTACATGGCGCGAGACGAGGCCGGGCGCATCTGGCTGACGATGGTTGGCACGAACCAGCTGGCGACGCTTCAACCCGAGACGGGCGAGGTCGCGTTCTCCGACGTGAATCACATCGAGGGGCTCAGCCCCATCAACCATCTGATCTACTCGGCCGTGATGGCCGAGGATCGGACGCACGTTTGGTACTCGCAGGTGAATGGCTCGGTGGGATGCGTCGACACGCGGTCGCGCAAGGTCGAGAAGCTCGTGCCGTTCCGAGAGGGTGCCGGGCCGCGGCGCATGGCGCGCGACGATGAGGGCAACCTCTGGGTGGCGCTGTTCGGCGCAGGACAGATCGCGAAGATCGACATGGCTTCGGCAACGGTGGTCGCCACATTCGACCTTCCGGATCGCGCGGCGGCGCCCTACGCGGTGACATGGGACGAGCAGCGCCGGTCCGTGTGGGTAGCGAATGCGAACAGCGACGTGATCTATCGCCTGAAGCCGGAATCCGGCGAGATCAGCGTAATCCCACTGCCGCGGAAGATGGCGTACCTGCGCCAGATCGCGATCGATCCGTCGAGCGGCAACCTCGTCGCGGCCTATGGGAACTACCCGGAAGGTTCGGGTCCCTCGATGGGTGTCGTCGTCGACCCAGGAGACGACGCATGGCGCAAGGCAGATGCGAGTGAGTCGCCATGAACCGTTCGCGACGCCTGATCTCATCGTTCATCGTTGCCACAGTCATCGGCACGGCTGGCGCGAGTCGATCTCGAGCTGGCGATCTCGGGGCAGGCGAAGCCAAGCAGATTCTCAACTTGCGCGGCTGCAACGCATGTCACGCGACCGACGAGGCGCGAATCGGTCCGCCGTACCGCGCAGTTGCGTTTCGCTACGCGGGATCAGGGGCAAAGCAGGAGGCAGAGGCGGAGGATTGGCTCGCGGCGAAGATCCTCTTCGGCGGGGCAGGCTCCTGGGGAATCGTTCCGATGGTCGCCAATCCCGACATTCCGCACTCGGAGGCTCGCCGCATCGCACGCTGGATCCTCGGGCTCGAGCGCGCGTCGAACGAGCCGCGGCCGCTCTCCCCGGCCACGCCGCGTGATTAATCGCGCCACAATTCGGTATTCCGACGGCTCGGAGCGCACGATCGCAGTGCCAGCCGACGAAACGGTGTTGGAGGCTGCCGAGTCGCAAGGCGTTCCGATCGTCCACGAGTGCCTGAGTGGAATCTGCGGAACCTGCGTCGCGCGCTGCACGAGCGGTCAGTACGTGATCCGGACTTCAGTCGGGCTCAGCGGTCAAGAGAAGTCGCAGCGACGGATTCTCGCCTGCCAGACACGGCTTTCATCGGACTGCGTGATCGAGCTCGACTACCCGCTCGGGAGTAACTCGGCTCAGCTCGTCTCGGGGGAGGTGTCACTCGAGCGCATCGAGAGACTGTCTCCGCACGCGGCGCTCGTCGTTCTCGATGTTTCGAGGCTGCCTGCCCCACTCGACTTCAAGCCCGGCCAGTTCGCGCAGCTGCGAGTGCCAGGCACCGATCAGTGGCGCAGCTACTCCTTCGCGCACGCTCCTCGCAGCGGGAATGAGGTGGAGTTTCTCGTCCGCATGCTCCCAGACGGAGTGATGTCCGACTATCTCCGTCAGCGTGCGAAGCCCGGGGACCGCCTCGGCTTTCGAGCCAGCAGAGGCAGCTTCTTCCTTCGCAGCGCATCGCGTCCGGTTCTTTTGATCGCGGGGGGCACCGGTCTCTCCGCCATCCTGGCCATCGCCGAGCAGCTCGTGCGCAACGGCGCGACTCAGCCGATTCGAATCGCTTACGGCGTCACGACCGAAGAAGATCTCGTCCTGCTGCCGCGCCTCGAGCAGCTCGCGGCAAACCACGCCGCGCTCCGCTGGGAGTGCGTCGTGCTGCGCCCGTCGCCGCAGTGGCGCGGCCGAGTGGGCGTCGCGACGGACCTGCTGTCGAAGCGCGACCTGGCCGACGGGCGGGCCGACGTCTACGCGTGCGGGCCGCCAGCCATGGTCGACGCCGTACGCACTTGGCTGAACGCGAATGGGCTCGCTGGCGTGAGCCTCTATTACGAGAAGTTCGTGCCGAGCGGAACGCGGCTCGCCAGCCGCGCAGCGCCAGCGGCAGCGGCAGCGCTGAGCGCGAGCGTCGCGAGCGCCGCGCGAGAAAAAGGCAGAGGGACGGCGGTCGTGATCGGCGGGTCGATCGCGGGCATGGCCGCGGCAAAAGTGCTCGCAGCGCATTGCGACCGAGTGATCGTCCTCGAGAAGGATCGGGATCACGGGCGAACCGACGGGAGGCCGGGAGCTGCTCAGGGCTGGCACCTTCATCACCTGCTGATGGCGGGCCAGCGTGCGCTCGACTCGATGTTTCCCGGGATCATCGACGACATGGTCGCAGCTGGAGCACTGCGAGTGGACATGGGCGAGCAGTATCGAATCATGCTCGCCGGCTCATGGAAGAAAGCGGGCCGCAGCGGAATCGAGATCGTGTGCGCGGGCCGGCCGCTGCTCGAGTGGTGTGTGCGCCGGCGCCTCGATCGAGAGTCGCGCGTCGAATACCGCTACGAGAGCGAAGCGACGGATCTCGTGTTCGACGCCGCTTCCCGGTCGGTCGTCGGCGTCGTCGTGGAGCGAGACGGCGCACGCGACCTCGTCCCTGCGGCAATCGTCATCGACGCCGCCGGGAAGAACTCTCCCGTGCCGGAGATGCTGCAGAGACTTGGCGTCGGATCCCCCGAAGTCGAGGAGGACTGCCTCAACTGCTTCTACTCGACGATGCAGCATCGGGTTCCGCCCGAACGCATCTGGAAAGACAAGGTGATGGTCATCTGTTATGCGCAGCGCCCGCAGCAACGGCACTACGCGGCGCAGTACTACACCGACAGCAGCCGCACGACGCTGTCTACCTCGCTCGTCGGGTACGACTGTCACAAACCGCCGCGCAACGCGGAGGAGTTCCGCGAGTTCGCGCGCCTAATGCCCGCGCTGGCGATTGGAAACGAGCTCGAGGGTCTCGAGCCATGCTCGCCGGTCTACAACTTCCGCTACCCGGAGATGCGCAGGCTTCGCTACGAACGAATGCCGAGCCTGCCGGCCGGGCTCGTCGCCGTCGGCGACGCGCTCTGCAGCGCCGATCCGGTGTCGGGCGCCGGCATGACGAAGGCGTTGCTGGAGGTCGCCGAGCTGCGATCGCTGCTGCGAGATCACCGAGTGAACGATCGCGAGCTCGTACGCGCGTACTACGCGCGCGCAAAGCGCATCGCCGACCGGATCTGGTCCGTCATCCGCGAACAGAACCTTCGCTATCCGTGGATCCTCGACGTCCGGCGAAAGCGGACGTTCTACTTTCGCCTGCACACCTGGTACGTCGACCGATTGTTCGAGCTGATTCACGACGACGCCGAGACCTATCGGCGTTATCTCGAGGTGACTCACTTCGTTCAGCCACCGTCCAGTTTGATGAGCCCGCGTGTGATCGCACGCGTGCTGAGCCGTTGGGCGCGAACCCGACTGGCACGCGAAGAGACGCTGATCGAGCGCAACTTCGGCAACGGACGCGCGGGCGAATTCGAGGCGCCGCCGCCGTGATCCGGGCAGAGCCAACGCTGCCCATGCGAGGAC
Source organism: Deltaproteobacteria bacterium (assembly GCA_031396315.1). GTDB lineage: Bacteria > Myxococcota_A > UBA9160 > UBA9160 > UBA6930 > VGRF01. The sequence goes on along the minus strand of JANNKN010000786.1, from coordinate 10,059 downwards.
CGATGGAACAGTTCAAGCACCGGCTGGTGGATGCCGCAGGCACCCGGTTGCACGTCGTCGAGATGGGTGAGGGGCCGCTCGTGCTGCTTGTGCACGGGTTCCCAGAGCTCTGGTACTCGTGGCGGTACCAACTTCCCGCGATCGCTGCGGCGGGGTTCCGTGCGGTTGCGTTCGATCAACGCGGCTACGGGCGCTCATCGAAATTCTGGGCCACCGATAGCTACCGCATTGGCCCACTCGTCGCGGACGTCGTCGCGCTCGTCGGCGCACTCGGCGAGGCGAAGGCGACGCTGATCGGGCACGACTGGGGCGCGCCCGTAGTGTGGTCGGCGGCGTGGCTGCATCCGGAAGTCTTCCGGGGCGTGCTCGGAATGAGCGTTCCCTTTTCCGGGCGAGGGCAGATCGCGCTGCCGGGAAACCCGTTCGGCGAGCGAGAGCCAGGCGAGGTGCACCGACGGATCGCGGGGCCCGGTCAGGATTTCTATCAGGTGTACTTCAGCGCGCTCGGGCCGATCATCGATGAAATCGAGACGGATCTGCGCGGCTGGGTGCGCGACTTGATGTGGACGGTGTCCGGCGACGCCGCCGCCGCGAGCGGCTTCAGCCTGAAGGGCAAGGATCCCGTGGAGTTGATCCGCTCGAGCGCCCTCTGCATCGAACGCGGCCAGCGCATGCGCGACCGCTTCGGCTCTCCGCCGCGAATGCCCGACTGGCTGACGGACGCGGACCTCGACGTGTTCGTCGATGCGCTCGAGCGCGGCGGCTTCGCCGGGCCGCTCGCCTACTACCACAACCTCGACAACAACTGGCGGGATCTGGCGCCGCTCGCGGGTCGACCGCTCGAGGTGCCGGCGATGTTCCTCGGCGGCGAGTACGACGTGGCGACGTGGTGGGGAGCCGAGGCGATCGCGCGGGCTCCGGAGGTCGCAGTGAATTGGATGGGGAGCCACGTACTCGCAGGGGCCGGTCACTGGTTGCAACAGGAGCGCGCGGCCGAGACCAACGAAGTGGTGCTGCGGTTCTTGCGCGCGCTCCACTGATTCACGGCGGCATCACTCGATCAGTCGCTGGCGCAGGGCGATGGAGACCGCGTGCGCGCGGTCGGCGGCGCCGAGCTTTTCGTAGAGGCTGCGCAGATGGGATTTGATGGTTTCTTCGCTCACCGAAAGCTGATGCGCGATCAGCTTGTTCGAGTGGCCCTCTGCCAGGAACTCCAAGATCTGGCGTTCTCGTGGGGAGAGGTCGCGGCGAGAGCCGGAGGAGCGGGCATCGTGGGCGACGCGCTTGAGCACGGGCATCGTCACCGCGGACTGGAGATATCCGGCGCCATTCGCGACTGCACGAATTGCCAGTAACAATTCCTCCTTCGCAGCGGTCTTCAGCAAGTAGCCCGCGGCGCCCGAGTTCACCGTCTCCCAGACGAACGCCGGGTTGTCGTACATGGTGAACACGATCACTCGGCTCTTCGGCGAGCACTGGAGGATTTCCGGAATCGACGCGAGCCCGCCTCGCCCGGGCAGCTTCAGATCGAGCAGCACCACGTCGGGCCTCAGGGTCGCGATCTGGACGAGCGCGGTCTCCGCGTCGGCGGCCTGGCCGACCACGCAAATCTCTTCGGACGTCTCGAGCATCGCCGCCACCGACTGGCGAACCGCGTTGTGATCGTCGACCAAGTACGTGCGGATCACGAGACGACCCCGCTCGGCTCGAAATGGACTCGGATTCGCGTGCCTCGACCTGGCGAGCTGTCGATATCGAGCAATCCGCCGGCCGCGTCGGCGCGCTCGCGCATCATCAGCAGACCGAGATGTCCGCTGGCCACGCGCTCTGGGTCGAAGCCGCAGCCGTCGTCCGTGATGCCGAGTGTGACTCGGTCACCCGCCGAGGCGAGCGACACCTCCACACGGCCCGCGCGCGCGTGCTTTCGGACGTTGAAGAGCGCCTCTTGGACCAGCCGGAACAACATCGCATCCTGGCGGCTCGACCAGCCTTGGAGTCGAGGCTCCAGCCGCATCGTCAATGCAAAGGCGACGGAGCCCATGAGTCCCGTCAGGTACTCACTCAGCGCCTCGTACAGACCGAAATGGTCGAGCACGGTGGGCCGAAGTTCGTTCATCACCGATCGAACGTCGGAGCTGCACGTGGCCACGAGGTTCTGTAGCGCACGGAGCTCGCGTGTGGTCGCGTGGTCGTGCGCGGCGGAGTGAACGCACTCCTCGAGCGCGTGCTGCATGTGAAACAGGCTCGGCCCCATGCGATCGTGGAGATCCTCGGAGAGACGCTTGCGCTCGTCCTCTTCGGCTCGGATCAAGCGTCGCAGCAACAAGTTCGAGCGATCGCGCTCGATCTCGAGACCGGCGGAACGGGCCAGCGCGACGTCGAGGTTGGCGCGCGCCCAGCCCGCCAGCATCGCCCCGAGCGCGGCCGCGAAGCCGAGGTAGTACAGCGGCAGTGCGAGCTCACCTAGCGCGCCACTGCCGGTCGTGAACGCCAACACGACCACGAGTCCGCCGTTGAGCGCGAGCACGCGCGGGAGCTCGTCCACGCCGAAACGAAATGCGCCGGCGATCGTCGTGAAGTAGAAGAACGGGAAGATCGGGGAGGCCATGCCTTCCGTCGTGGCGCACATCAGGAACGTGAGACACGAATCGCTCACGGTCGCGATCCACGAGGTCAGTTGCGTCACCACGCGGCGCCGCACCCACCAGTGGAGCACGAGCATGTAAGCGAGCCCGAGCGCATAAGCTCCCCAGGCCAAGCTCGCGCGAAACCCGCCTTCGTGCAGGTAGACGATCGCCGCCCAACCGAGCAGTGCGGCTCGGCGCGTCCAAGCGAGGCGGCGCTCCGCGTCCGCGAGGTGTTCGCGGATTCCGAAGGGCACGAGGGTGTCGCGCATGGCATCTCCCGTGACGCGCGCCGGTACGAGCGGGCGGGCGCCCGACTCGGATGCTTGCTCACGCTGCGCCGCGCGCACCCTCCCCGAAAGATCGCATTCGCTCACTCGATTGCGTGATTCCCGCTGACCCACGCCAAGGCCAGAGTGGCAGCGCCATGGCGAGGGTGCTGACGATGCTCGAGGGAAAGACCGCGTTGATCACGGGAGGCGCGAACGGGATTGGCCGCGCCATCGCGCAGCGGGCCGTGCGCGAAGGCGCGCGTGTGGTGTTAGGTGATGTGGACGAGGCCGCGCTCGCGGCCACGGCCGCCGAGCTGCGCGAGGCCGGCGCCGCAGTCGCATGGCGCCGCTGCGATGTGCGCCGCTCGGCCGACCTCGAGGAGCTCGCGCAGTGTGCCCGCGCGCAATTCGGCGACGCCGACGTGTTGTTCGCGAACGCCGGCGTCGAAGGCCGGCTCGCTGCGCCGTGGGAAGTCAGCGACGAGGAGTTTCTCGACGTCCTCGACGTCAATCTCTGCGGAGTTCTCCGCGCGATCCGCGCAGTTCTCCCGGCGATGGTCGCGCGAAAGTCGGGGGCAATCGTCGCGACGGCGTCCGTGGCCGGCCTCGTCGGTGCGGCTGGCTTGTCGTCCTACGTCGCGAGCAAGCATGGCGTCGTCGGGCTCGTGCGATCGGTCGCGCTCTCGGTTGCACAGGACGGAGTGCGCGTGAATGCGCTCTGTCCAGGAATGGTGGACACCGCGCTGCTGCGTCGCCTGTCCACGGCTCAGCCGGGATTTCGCGAGCGCTTGCTCGCAGCCAAGCCCATGGGACGGCTCGGTGAGCTCGACGAGATCTCGGCGGCCGCGGTGTGGCTCGCCTCGGACGAATCGAGCTTCGTGACGGGTCACGCCCTGGCGGTCGATGGAGGCTATGTCGCGCAATGAGCACTCGGGAATCCATGCGTGAGGCGGAGCACGCGAAGCGACTCGTGTTGGATTTCCTCGAGTCCTGGCGACGCCGGGACATCGCGAAGCTCATGAGCTTTTTCTCGGAGAGCTCGATCTACCACAACGTTCCGGTGGCTCCGATTCAGGGCCTCGAGGGAATTCGAAGAATATTCGAGGCCTTCCTCGCCTCGTTCCGATCCGCATCGCTCGACGTCGTGTGTGTGGTCAGCGAGCCCGGGCTCGTAATCGCGGAGCGCGTCGATCGCTTCGAGACGAACGGCGGGAAAGCGTTCGAGCTGCCCGTCACCGGCGTGTTCGTGATCGAGAACGAGAAAATCGTCCGCTTCAGCGACTACTTCGACCTCGAGACCTTCGAGCAGCGATCGGGGATGAAGCTCTAAAGGGAGATCCGCTGTGACGTGGGTTCGTTCGATTCTGCCGAGTTGCATCGGCGTGGCAGCGCTGCTTTCGCTCGCGCCCGTGAGTGCCCGCGGCCAAGCCGCCGATCCGAAGGCTCCGGCGCAGGAAGACGCACCTGCCGAGCAGGCGGCCGCCGAGATCGAGGACATCGTCATCACCGTTCAGTGTCGCGAAACGAACCTGCAGACGACCGCTGGGGCCATCACGGCGCTGTCCGAAGCGGATTTGCTGTCTCGATCGGTCGAAGACGTACAAGATCTCGGAATCCTCTCGCCGAGCATGGACGTGTCGCTGTATCAGGGCGAGGCGCAGATCTACATCCGCGGGATCGGGTACACCGGGCTGATCGGGGGCACCGACAGCTCGACCGCATTTCACTCGAACGGGGTGTACCTGTCGCGCTCGTCCTCCGCGGTCCCCGGATTCTTCGATGTCGACCGCGTCGAAATTCTGCGCGGCCCGCAGGGCACGCTCTATGGCCGCAACGCGACCGGCGGCTCGGTCAACGTCATCTCGAAAGGGCCGACGGATGAGCTGAAGATCGACGCGATGGCGACGCTCGGGAACTTCGACCACTACGCGCTGTTCGGAGCGATCGGTGGGCCGATCGCTGGCGGCGACCGCGTCACGGCCCGTCTTGCCGTGCGGCTCGAGCAGCGCGACGGCTTCACACAGGCGCGAAGCGCGAGCGGGTCGCGGCGTGACATCGAGGACCAACGGGACGTGACCGCGCGGCTCAGCGTGCGCGTGCGCGCGACCGACGATCTCGAGTTCGACCTCTCAGGCGATTACTACGAAGCCGACGATGCGAGCTCGATCTGGCTTTACCTCGGGCCAGGCACCGGCACGAATCCGTTTCTGCGCAATTACATCGCTGCGGAAGGCGGGGTGCCGCCAAACGAGAAGTCGCGAAAGATCGGCTCCGACGTGAAGCCGCTCAACAAGCCCCTCATCTGGGGCCTGACCGGCCGCGCGACCTGGAGCCTCGGCGAGTACACGCTGACGTCGCTGACCGGGTACCGAAAGACGCGCCCGTACAACTTCAATGACTTGGACGTGACGATCTCGAACGCGATCACGCAACTTCGCAGCGAGGACCATGAGCAGATCAGCGAAGAGCTTCAGTTCGTTTCGCCGGGCGGCGAGGATCTAGAGTGGATCGTCGGCGCCTACTACTTCCATGAAACGAACGACGTGCGGAACGAGTACGAGTTCCCGTTCATCGACGAGATGTTCGCGCTGCCATCGGATCCGACCTGCTGCCGGCTTCGCCTCGACGGTCGCGCCACGACCCGCGCGTCCGCGATCTTCGGCGAAGCCAATTACGACGTGACCGATCGCATCAACCTCGTGCTCGGGGGCCGCTACAGCTGGGAGCGGCGCGCAGGACGAAACGACGTCGAGTTCGTGAATTTCCTCACTCCCTTGTTCGACAACCAAGCGGACTTCGAGCCGAAGACCTTCAGTTCGTTCACTCCGAAGTTCGGCGTCGACTTCTCGGTGAGCGAGGATTTGTTTGCGTACGCGTCGGTGTCGCGCGGCTTCAAGAGCGGCGGGTTCAACATCGGCAGCTACCAGAACGACACGTTCGATCCGGAGAAGATTTGGTCCTACGAGCTCGGCTTGAAGGCGGATCTGCTCGACCAGAGGCTGCGTCTCAATCTCGCCGCGTTCTACTACGACTACGCGGATCTCCAAGTGCAGGACGTCGAAGGAAATAACACGGTCGTTCGAAACGCGGCAAACGCGAGGATCATGGGGATCGAGCTCGAGGGCACTGCATTGGTCACGCCGGCGCTGCAAATCGATCTGAACGCGACGTATCTGGATGCAGAATTCAGGAACACTTGCCTCGCCGACCCGAAGTTTCCGCTCCCCCTGCCGGAATCCGGGTGTACCGAGGTGAACCAGCAGAACCTGGCCGGGAACCAGCTTCCGCGCGCACCGAAGTTCAAGACCTCACTCGGCGCCCAATACACGCAGCAGCTCGGCGACCTTGGGGAGTTGGTGTTCCGCAGCGACTACGTGCATCAGGCGCGCGTCTACTACAGCGCCTTCGAAGTGGGAGATCTCTCGCAGAAGGCTCACAGCTGGCTGAAGGCGCGAGTCACGTACGTCCATCCCGACGGGCACTGGACGCTGGCGGCGTTCATCGACAACGCCACCGATGAGCGCGTAATCAGCAACGCGACGTACATCGCCGACATCGTCGACTCGACGATCACCGGGAACATGGCGCCGCCGCGTACGTACGGTGCGCAGCTCCAATACGAGTTCTGAAGCGAAGGGCCTCGGGCTCTCACACCCACACGGCGGGCGCCGGCAGGCCCGCGATCGAAACGCCCGGGCAGCTCACGCCGAGCACGCGCGCGGCGTGGCCGACATCGTCGTCGGCGTTCGGGTAGGAGAGCAGGTGGCGCACCGCGAAGCCGGTTTCGGCTTCCGGCGTGCAATGGCTGAAGAGCACGCGCCGCGGCGAGAGTCGCGCGACCGCCGCCGCCGACTCGGCCGGATCGGGCACGATCATGGCAGCGTCGCCCAGCAGCCAGCTCGGCACGCCGCGCAGACCCAGCCGCGTGGTGTGCACGCCAAGGCAGAGCGTGTCGACGAGGCGGCCCGCGGCGTCCGGCGCAAACTGCCAGCGGAAGACGCTACTGGCATTGCGCGCGAGCCAGCGCTCCTGGATGCCGTGCTGCGCGATGCAGACCCGCTCGCCAGACTCGTCATCGCGCAGCAGGATGGCGAGGTTGCGCCCGTAGCCGGGTAGTGCGAGCGCGCTGACCGCACCTCCGAACAGCGCCTGCGGCACACCGGGCGCGAGCGCCGTGACACTCTCGAAGCCCGCGCTCGCGGCGATCTGCGCCGCCTCGCGTCGCGCGAATACCGGCACGCGCGGGTCGAGGCGCGCGAGCGTGCGCGGGTGAGCGTGGTCCTGCTCCGCGCTCGAGAGCACGATCGCGTCGAGTGGCGGGAGCGTGTCGACAGAGACTCGCGGCGGCTCGATGCGGTGCCCTTCGAAGAAACGCTGCGAGCCGGACACGTACGGGTCATCGAACCAGGCGTCGAATAACAACGTGCGGCCGGCGATCGCGATCAGCCAGACGGATGCGCCCTGATCGCACGCAAGTAGTCGGATCGCGAACTCGCGGCTCTCTGAGCGCAGCGGCGGGATACCCCGCGCGCGAGCCGGCGCGGGCTCGAGCGCGCGCGCAGCGGTCACCACGGCAGCCGTGGTCGGATGCGCGCTCCACCCCGATCGATGCAGCTCCGCTGCCGCTACCCGCGCAGCCTCCCACGACAGCGCGCCCTCGGGTCGGTAGCCGAGCTGCTGCGCAACCACGAAGAACCAGCTCGAGACGAGCCGGAACGGCAGGCCCGCGCTGAATTCGGACAGGTATCCGAACAGCATCGGACGCAGCAGCCGCCAGTCGAGAGGCGTCTCGCGCAACGCGACGAAGGCGCGATTTCCGACGACGCCCGGCGGCAACGGCTCGACCCAGTGGCCCGTGAAGCGCCAGAACCCGAGGCCGACGAGGCCGAGCTGCGCGGCGGGGTAGGCCTCGGCGCCGAACGCGCGCAGCGTTGCGACGGCGGCTGCGGCCATCGCGAGCCAGAGCGCGCTCACCCCGACCGCGAAGCGCCGCTCGCCGAACGAGAATACCTGCGCCACGAGCAGTGCCGCGAGCGCCGCACACGCGAGCGGGCCGCCGAAATGCGTCGCCACGAGCAACCAGAGGAACGCCTCCAGCGGAAATGCCGCGTGCGTCGCATGGTTGTACCAATGCGTGTGGTAGGCGGCGTAGGTGAGGTTCTGGAGCTCGAAGGCGCGTGGGCCGAAGTTGTTACGGGCCTGATACGTGTAGGGCATCGACTGGAGCCGGAAGATCGCTTCGGGCGCGACGTGCACGAGCAAGTAGAACGTGGCGACGCCGATCAGCGTCGCGTGCCAGATCGGTGTGACCGCGCCGCTCCACCAGAGCCCCGCGAGAATCGCGGCGACCCCGCCGACGTTCACGGCGGAGCGGAGGGCGATCTCTCGAACGGGGAGCGGCGGCATGGGGCGTCTCGATTGGAGCTCGGGGAAGCTGCCGCGCCTGCGGGGCCGCCGTCAGTGCAAACTGGCTTGCGCCCGCCGCGCTTGCCCCCGCTCGGCGCCGCCGCACGAAATCTGCGCGAGCATGCGCACAGTTTGCAGGGAGCATGCGATGGATCTCGGCATTCGTGGCAAACGTGCGGCGATCGCGGGCGCATCCGCGGGCCTCGGCTTCGCGAGCGCGCGGGCGCTCGCCGCGGACGGCGTGCAGGTCGCGATTTGCGGGCGCGATCGCGCGCGCGTCGAGACGGCGGCGCGCACGATCGGCGCGAACGCCGTGGCGCTGGTCGGCGACGTGAGCACGCCAGCGGGCGCGGCGCAGTTCGTGCGCGATGCGCGCGCGGCGCTCGGTGGGCTCGACATCCTCGTTACGAACGGCGGCGGGCCGCCGCCGGGCAACTTCGCGAGCACGCCGATCGAGGCGTACCCCGCAGCGCTCGACCTCAACCTGATGAGCGTCATCGCGATGTGCAAAGAGGCCGTGCCGGCGATGCAGGCGCAGCAGTGGGGGCGCGTCGTCGCCATTACTTCGATCGCCGTCGCGACGCCGCTGCCGCATCTCATTCTCAGTAACACCGCGCGCGCCGGCGCGACCGGCTTCCTGAAGACGCTCGCGCGCGAGGTCGCGAAGGACGGAGTCACCGTCAACTCGGTGCTGCCGGGTGTGCACGACACCGAGCGCGTGAAGGCGATCCGCGGCGACGCGCGCATCGAGGACATGACGCGCGGGATTCCGGTCGGGCGCCTCGGTACGGCTGACGAGTTCGGCCACGTGGTCGCATTCCTCTGCTCGCTGCCCGCCGCGTTCATCACGGGCGCGGCGCTGCCGGTGGACGGCGGCGCGAATCCGCACCTGCTCTAGCCGGCATCACCCGAGCAGGCGATGTGCGGGCAGAGCGCACGTTCGGGAGGGACGGCCGCAATTTCGCTGACGCGAGGCGAACCCGGCGCGCGTCCCCCCTCCGCTTCGGGCCCCGAACATGAGAAGATGGGGGCTCGTCAGGCACGAGGAGCACGGGAAGATGCGGCGGGATGCGGGCAGGGTGAGCTTGGGGGCGGTCGCGCTCGTGTTGTTCGCGGCAGCAGGCGTCTCCGCCTACGCGCTGCGCGATCGCATTCCGCTGGACGCCCTGGGGGAGGCGAAGCCGGCGGCGCTGCCCGATGTCGCGCTCGCGTCGCCTGCGTCGAGCGACGACCGCGTCGCGGCGCTCGGACGGCTCCAGCCCAAGGACGGTGTGCGCGTGATCGCGGGGCCGGCGCAAGCGGTGGCGGTCGTGGGCGAGTTGTTGGTGGACAAGGGCGACGCGGTGCGCGCGGGGCAGCTGATTGCGCGGCTCGACGACGCGGAATTGCGCGAGGCGGCGCTGCAGCGCGCCGAGGCGCGCGTCGCAAACGCGCAAGCGGAGCTGGCGCGGAATGCGCGGCTGCGCGACGGCGAGGTCATCTCCGAATCGCTGCACGACAAGCTGAAGCTCGAGCACGCGGTCGCGCTGGCTGATTCGCGGCTCGCGCGCGCGGAGCTCGCGCGCGTGCAGGTGCGTTCGCCGATCGACGGGCAGGTGCTCGACGTACACGCGCGCGCGGGCGAGCGCGTCGGGCCCGAAGGCATCCTCGAGCTCGGGCAGACCCAGGCGATGTACGCGGTGGCGGAGGTGTACGAGACGGAGATCGGGCGCGTGCGAGTCGGCGCCGCGGCGACCATCAGCAGCCCCGCGCTGCCG
>JANNKN010000777.1:0-1142 GCA_031396315.1 Deltaproteobacteria bacterium | reverse complement strand
GGCCCGCTCGCTGCACGGCGGGGAGGTCGGCGCCGAGCTCGCTGGCGATCTCGACTGCGCGCGCTCCGGGCAGCCCCGCCGCGTTCCACTGGGCGAGCAGCGCGACGCCCGCCGCGAGCCCCGGGTGGGGTGCGTTGGGGTCGGGCAGGGCCGTGAGGCCGAGCAACTCAGGGCCGCGCGTTTCGGGCGGCGCCGGAGCGAACGCAAAGCCGGCTGCATCGACGAGGTGGCGTGAGCCGTCCGCGAGCCGCGCGACTGCTACCGGCACGCGCTCTTCGATCGCGACCACCACGCGGTTCGGCATGAGCTTCGTAGCGCGCGCCCTGTGCACCCAGGGCAACGCTTCGAGCGCGCGCGCGACGGCTTCGGGCTCGATCTCTGCGAGCGTGAGATTCGCGCCTAGGCCGCTCGCCGCGACCAGCACGGCGGGCTCCGTATGCACGTTGCCGACGATCTCGAGCTCGGCCACCCGCGCGACCTCGGGCGCGACGCGCGCGAGCAGCGCGTCGCCGAACAGCGTGCCGACTGCAACGCCCACGAGGCCCGAGCCCGCGACCAGCGCCGTCTTGAGGACGCGTCGCGGAGGGCGCACGGGCACGAAGCCACCCTTCGTCAGTCCGAGCCGATTCTGGTCGCGCTGCCACGGCCAGCGGAGCGAGATGCGCTGTTTCGAGCTTCGCTCTCTCATCCCGCGCGCTCCTCGGGAGCGGCGCGCCCCCAAATTTTGACTTCGGGCTCGAGCTGGATGCCGGTCTTGAGTCGCACGAGCGCGCGCGCGTGGCCGATCAGGGAGAGCACGTCGCTCGCGGTGGCGCCGCCGAGGTTGACGATGAAGTTCGCGTGGAGCGGCGAGATCATCGCGCCGCCGCGCGTCTCGCCCTTGAGGCCGGCGGCCTCGATCAGCTGGCCGGCGCTGTGTCCGCGCGGGTTCTTGAACACCGAGCCGCACGACGGCTGGTCTACGGGCTGCGTCGCGCGTCTGCGGGCGAGCAGCCGCGCGCTGGCTTCCTCGACCCGCCTTCGATCCGAGATTTCGATCGCGAGCAGCGCAGAAATCACTACGGAACCCTCGGCCAACCCAACAAGTGCTCGATAGCGGAAGCACAGCGCATCGCGAGTGAAACTGCGCACAAATCTTCCGG
>JANNKN010000737.1:0-1532 GCA_031396315.1 Deltaproteobacteria bacterium | reverse complement strand
ATGTCGACGCGGCCGAAGTGGTCGAGCGCGGTCTGCACGATCGCGGCGCCGCCCCCAGGAGTGGACACGGAGTCGTAGTTCGCGACGGCTTGTCCGCCCGCCTCGACGATCTCCTTCACCACCTGGTCGGCCATGCTCGCGCTCGCGCCACTGCCGTCGGGCTTGCCGCCCAGATCGTTGACGACCACGCGGCCGCCGCGACGTGCGATTTCGAGCGCATAGGTGCGGCCGAGGCCGCCGCCGGCGCCGGTGATGACGGCCACGCGGCCTGCGAAGCTGATCTGCGACATGCGGGCTCCCTCTGGCGCGCCGGCCCGATCGCCGCGCGCGGGGGGTGGACTCTGCCAGCGTGCCCTCGGCGTTTCAACGGCGCGAACGGGCGTTCGCGTTGCTGCGCCCGGGCGCGCCGGTACTTTGCGGCGGCTCATCCCGAGCGCGCGAAGTCTCCGCGCTCGAGCGCCCGGTGCCCGAGATCAGCAGGTTCTTTGGAATCGTGATTCAGATGTACTTCGACGATCACCAACCACCGCACTTCCATGCTCGCTACGGCCGCTATCGCCTCGAATTCAGATTTCTGAGCGACGAAGCGAGAGGAGTGTTCCCTCCGCGCGCACTGCGCCTCGTGCGCGCGTGGGCCCGGCGACACGAGGTAGAGCTGGTCGCAAACTGGAACTCGATTCGTGCGGGCGGCGAAGGCCACTCCATCGAGCCGCTCGAATGAAGTCCAAGCAACTCGAACTCGACTATTCCTTCGTGGTGAAGGCGAGGCACCTGGGCGGCCATCGCGTTTGGCTGCGTTTCAGGGACGGCCTCGAGGGCGAGATCGATCTTGCCGGCAGGCTCCAGGGACCGGTCTTCGAGCCACTTCACGACCCGGCTTACTTCGCTTGCTTCAGCGTGAACGACACTCTCTGCTGGCCGAACGGCGCGGACTTCTCTCCCGAATACCTTTGGGATCGAGTCCGCTACGAGCGGTTCGGGATCAAGCCCACGCGGAGGTATGTGCGAGGGTTTCTGAACGAGCGCCCGCTGGCCGCCGCTGGCCGCCGGAAGGCGAAGCCGCGGAAGACGCAGCCCGCGCCCAGGAAGCCATCGCGCCGGCGGGCTTGATTTCGGCCGCCTTGCAGCGCCCGGCCGCCGCTGGTAACTGAGCGCCGCGCCTGCGCCGATCGCTTTTCCGTCGGCCTGCCATGAGGATCGCCCCGTGAATCAAGAGCTCGTGTTCTCGATGCTGTTCGCGCTGATGCTGGCGACGTTCGTCGGCTTCGCCGTGATCCAGAACGTGTCCCGCCTGCTGCACACACCGCTGATGTCGCTGACCAATGCGATCTCCGCGATCGCCGTGGTCGGCTCGATCCTGATCGCCGGTGAGCAGAAGGACACGTTCACCACGGTGATCGGAGCGATCGCGGTGTTCGCGTCGATGACCAACATCGTGAGCGGCTTCCTGATCACCGACCGCATGCTGAAAATGTTCCGCGAGAAGGGGCCGAAGTCGTGAGCGAAGTCATTACGCACCTCAGCTATCTCGC
>JANNKN010000723.1:0-2239 GCA_031396315.1 Deltaproteobacteria bacterium | reverse complement strand
GGCTGCGAGAGCTCGACCAGCTTCGCGACGCTGACCTCGCCGACGAGCAGATCGCCGACGTACCGCAGCTCCGCGACGACGCCGTCGAGGCGCGCGAGATCCGGGGCGAGCGCCTGCGGCGTCTCGATCTGTGCCGTGACTTTGCCACTCGCGAGCTCGAGCGTCGCGTGCAGCGTCGCGGCCGCGGCGCGCGCGAGATCGGGCAGCACGACCCGACGCAGCGCGAGCTGCACTTCAGCGCTCTCGCCGCGCAGCGTGGCGGAACCTTCGAGGCCCGCGACCTCCGCGACATCGATCCAAGCCGCGTCGCTCGCGCGGAACGTCGCGCCGCCGGAGAGCACGCCGGCCTCTGCTCGCAGCGTGGCCTCGCCTTCGAGGTGCGCGAGTGCGGCGATCTCCTCGAACACGATGCCGTCTCCCGCGAACTTCACGTCGGCGGCGATCACGCCATTCTCGTCGCGCGTCGCGACGCCGCTCAACGTGAGCGGCGTCGCAGCACGAATGGGCAGCGCGCGCTCATCGGGCTGTGCACTCCCTGAGAACTCGGCGCGCAGCGCAGCGAGGCTCCCGAGTACCCGCACGTTGCCCTCGACGCGTCCCCAGGGTGTCGCGCCCGTCAGCGTCCCGACCGCGCCGATCTCCTGAGAAGTGAGGCCCACGGTGCCGCCACCGCCGAAGTCGAGCGCGCCCTGCGGCGATTCGCCGTGCAATGTGAACGTCGCGCGCACGAGATCGCCCTCCGGCGCGGCACCCCCCTCTGCGCGCACGCGCAGCGCGCCCTGCGGCGAATCGATCGTGGCCTCCGCGTCGGCGAGCGTCGCCTCGAGAAACGGCAGCGCGAGCGGTGCGCCATCCGCGCTCGCGTCGCCCGCGAGCAGTGCGTCGAGCGCGCCCAGCTGCACGCCGTCGTCGTCGATGCGCGCGCGCAGGCGCAGCCCGCGCAGCTCCACGCGATCGAGGCGCCGCGCGCGCAGGCCGGCGGTACTCCACGCGAGCGACGCGTGTGCGAGCACGAGATCCGGCGCCGCCCGCGCGCCGAGCACCACGTCCGCGAGCTCGGCGCCGCGCAGATCGAGGCGCACGACGCGCAGCTGCGCGGGCACGCCGCGCGCGGCGAGCTCGCGCAGCGCGAGCCACTCCGCGAGCGCGGTGCGGTTCGCGATCGCGACGCCCACGCTCAGCGCCGCGAACCCCAACAACCCGAGCCCCGCGGTCGCGGCCACACGCGCGCGGCGCGAGCGCACCGGCGGCTACCCGACCACGTTCACGAGGCGGCCCGGGATCACGATCACCTTCTTCGGCGCGCGCTCGCCGAGATGCTTCCGCACGTTCGGCGCGGCGAGCGCCGCAGTGCGAATCGTCTCTTCGCTCGCGTTCGCTTCCACCTCGATCTGATCGCGCAGCTTGCCGTTCACCTGCACGGGCAGCTGGATCGTGTCGACGATCAGCAGCTTCGCGTCGGCCACGGGCCAGCTCGCGAGCGCCACCTCGCGCGCGTTCCCGAGGCGCGCCCATAATTCTTCGGCGAGATGCGGCGCGAGCGGCGAGAGCATGCGCAGGAACGCTTCGCCCGCAGCGCGCGGAACTGGCGCGTCCTTCGCGATGTCGCGGGCCCAAACCATCAGCTTCGAGATCGCGGTGTTCAGCTGCACCGCCTCGAGGTCGGCCGTAACCCCTGCGATGGTTTGCGCCGTGAGCCGCGCTTGCGGGGGCGTGCCCATGCCGGGCGGGAGCGCGCGCGCCTGCTCGCCCTGCGCGTCGTCGTCGACGAACAAGCGCCACGCGCGCTGCAAGAAGCGGAAGCAGCCGGGAATCCCGTCCGTCGACCACGGCGCGCCCTTCTCGAGCGGGCCCATGAAGAGCTCGTAGAGCCGCATCGAATCGGCGCCGAACTCTCCGATCACGTCGTCGGGCGAGACCACGTTGCCGCGGCTCTTCGACATCTTTTCGATCACTTCCTCGAGCGGCAGATCGGCCTGGGTCGGATGCAGCGGAGTGCCATCGGCGGCGCGGCGCACGTCCTGCGCCTTCACCCAGCGCTCTTTGACCTCGGCGCCAGTCGCAGCCGCGAGCGCGCGCTCGCCGTCGATGCGCACCGCCGAAGCGGAGAAAAAGCGCGGCTTCGCTTTCGGGTCGTCGCTCAGGTTGTCGTCGTAATACCGGTAGCTGTAGCCGAGGATCATGCCCGGATTGAGCAGCTTCGCGAACGGCTCCTTGGTGTGAACGAGGCCCGCGTCGA
>JANNKN010000718.1:0-17697 GCA_031396315.1 Deltaproteobacteria bacterium | reverse complement strand
AGAAGCGCTCGTGCCAATCCGGCAGCGTGAGCAAACTGCCGCCGAGTTTTATGACGCGGATCATCGGATCGTTAAGAAACTCAGGCAAAATAACTTCCTTTTTTCAGGTATCCTCGTTACCAAGGTTGCGCTGCATACGATCCCGAAGGGATCACGAAATCGCTTCGGACTACGGCACGCCTGAGCTCGGGATCGTCACGATCTGCTTCGATTTCGCAGCCCGCGTGCGGTCTTACGAGCTGATCGCGGAGTCGCTGGGGGCAAGAGGCCCGGGCTGACGGCCGCTTCAGGTCCGCGCGACGCATGAATTCCCTGCGATTTCGAGAATGCGAATGCCACTTCTGCCGGTTGGCGACCACTTCCTCCACGACCGCTGTGCACCCGACTTGCGCGCGGAAAACCGGGGGGGGAAATGCAGGGACTCAAGCAAACCTCGCTGACGCTCGTCGCGGTGGCGCTCCTGGCGCTCTGCGCCACGGCTGCCAGCGCCGCATCGTTCACGCTCGCTCAGTTGGTGAGCGGCGGAGGGGTCACGTCGTTCGACTCAGACGACGGTCTCCTGACGTTCAGCGATTTCAAGGTGACGAAGACGAAGAAGTTGAGCGGGAACCTCTCGCTCTACACGGTCACGGTGCTCGCGGATGGCTTCTCGCTGAGCTCGCCCGAGTTCACGGCGAACGGCGGCGGGCTGCGGAAGCTAGACCTGTCTTACACGGTCACCGCGAAGGCGGGCACGATCACCGGCGCCCAGATGGCCATGGACGCCTCTCGGTCGAGTGGTCGTGTGAAGGTCGAGAAGGACATCGAAGATCCGCTCAGCGACGAGGGCACGTTCCTCCTCACGCTGCTGCGGGACAACGCCTCGATTCTCAGCGACGCGGACACCTTCACGACGGGCGCAGCCTCCTTCGAAGTCGAAGAGGCGGTTCGCATCAAGAAGGTGTCGCAGATCAACTCGATCTCGAACACGTACACGGTCGTCCCGGAGCCGCAAACGCTTTCGCTGCTCGGGCTCGGTATCGCGGGCCTGATCTGGACCGGCCGGCGCCGCTCGCATAGCGCCTAGCTCGAACGCCTGAGCCAGGGGCGGGGAGCGTGCCTCTCTCCCCCCTGGCGACGGGCGCGCTCGCCGAGCGTGCAGCGAGCGCGGTTGGATGGTGGCCCAGGCCAGAGTCGAACTGGCGACACCCGCATTTTCAGTGCGGTGCTCTACCAACTGAGCTACCGGGCCGAAGGCGCGGCAACTTAGCTGCACGCTTTCAGCCGAGCCACGGAGAAGCGCGAGGTTTTTCGCGCCCCGTTCGCTGTGCCATGGATCCGGCCCCCGCCTCCCCGAGTCGCTGCCCGGCTGGCTCAGAGAGGCCCCGGAACCCCGGGTGCTCGCATTTTGCTCGGTGACGGGATTTCCCCTGACACCTTCGCCCCCCGCGACCCACTTACACCTGCGGAAGGCGTGAGGTGAAATTCATGAAGCGACTACTAATCGGTTTGTGCGTCGGGTTTGCGTTCGCGAGTTCCGCGAGCGCGGCGACGTTTGGTTTCGATTGCATCGCGGGCGCTACGGCGCCGTGCGGCGTCGGTGAGGCTTCGCTCTCGGTGGACGTGACCGACAGCGGCAGTGGCACCGTGACGCTCACGTTCGCGAACTCCGACTCGGGCTCGTCCTCGTTGGCGGGGATCTATCTCGATGACTCCGCGCTGATCGCGAGCAGCTCGCTCGGCGGAGGCGCGGGCACGGACTTCAAGAAGGGCGGCAAGCCCAAGAATCTGCCGGGCGGCGGCACGGTCTCCTTCAGCGACGACTTCCGCTTCACCGCGAAGAAGCCGAAGGCGACGAACGGCGTGAATGGCGGCGAGACGCTGACGATCGTGCTGACGCTCACGGGCGGCACGACCTACGCGGACTTGGTCAACGCCCTCGGTGATGGCAGCCTGCGCATCGGTGCATTGATCAACGATGCCGATCCGAACTGCGTTGGCCAGAATACGGGGCCCCTGTGCGCCGGCGATCCCGGCGTGGCGGCCTTCGTGAATCGGAATCTCCCGAACCCGGTGCCCGAACCGGTGGCCGCGCTGCTCGGTGGCGTGGCGTGCGTCGGACTCGCACTGATCGGTCGGCGACGCTAAAGCCCGACTCCCCAATAACATGGCCCGGACGTGCGATAGCGTCCGGGCCATGTTCGTTTTCAGCGTCACCTCGCTTCGCGCTTTGCGCGCGGTCCGGATCTCGGTCGTACTCGCGCTGCTCGGGGCCTTCGCAGCGCACGCGGCCTCGCCGGAGCCGGCGAGCGGTTCGCGCGGCATGGTCGTCACGCCCCATCCCGCGGCCACGCGCGCGGGTATGCAAGTGCTGGAGCGCGGCGGGAACGCGGTCGATGCGGCGATTGCCGCCGCGTTCGCGGTGGCCGTCGCGCAACCGCACTCGACGGGCGTCGGCGGCGGCGCGTTCATTCTGATCCGGCTCGCGGACGGCCGTGCTTTCGCGATCGACGCGCGCGAGACCGCGCCCGCCGCGGCACACCCCGGCCTCTACACGCAGCCTGGGGTCGCAGCGGATGCCGCGCGCTTCGGCGGGCTCGCGGTCGCGACACCCGGGAGCGTCGCCGGCTTCGCACTCGCGCTCGAGGAACACGGCACGCGCTCGTTCAAGGAGAGCCTCGCGCCTGCGATCGGACTCGCCGAGGAGGGCGCGGAAATCGGGCCCTATTCACGCGCCTTCATTCAGTTCCTGAGCGCAACCCCGCTGCCCGGCCGTTTCCCCGACACTGCGCGCATTCAGCTTCCTGCGGCCCCGCTCCCGCCCGCTGCGAAGCTGCGCCAGCCCGAGCTTGCGGCCACGTTGCGCATGCTTGCGCGCCGCGGCCCGCGCGCGTTCTACGAGGGCGCGCTCGCCGCGAAGATCGCGGCGGCGGCGGTGCAGGCGAGCGGCGGCGTGCTCTCCACAGCGGACCTCGCGGCCTATCGCCCGCTCGTTCGCGAGCCGCTGCGCGGCAGCTATCGCGGGCTCGAGCTGATCGCGTTTCCCCCGCCCTCGTCCGGAGGCGTCACGCTGCTCGAGGTCCTGAACGTGCTTTCGGGCTACGACCTGCGCGCGAGCGGCGCCGGCTCGTCGCTCTCGATCCACCGTATCGCCGAGAGCCTGAAGCTCGCGTTCGCGGATCGTGCGCAACACCTCGGCGACCCGGCCTTCGTCGACGTGCCCGCGAAGCAGCTACTCGATGCCGCGTACGCGGAGCGCCTGCGCGCGCGGATTCACGATGACGTCGCGAGCCCCGTGCCGGGTTCCGCGCTCGCCGTAAACGACGCGGGCACTGCACACCTTTCCGTGGTCGACGCCGCAGGCAACGCCGTCGCGATCACGCAGACGATCAACGGGCCCTACGGCTCATGGGTCACCGTGCCCGGTACCGGCATTCTGCTCAACAACGAGATGGACGACTTCGTCACGAATCCGGGTCAGGCGAATCAGTGGGGACTGGCGGGCGTCGCGAGCGCTGCCAACCGCGTAGAAGCGGGCAAGCGTCCGCTCTCGAGCATGGCGCCGCTGATCGCCGTCGCGGAGGGCAAGGTTCGCTTCGTCGCTGGCAGTAACGGCGGGCCGCGCATCATTTCTTCGGTGCTGCTCGCGTTGCTGAACGCGGTCGAGTGGGACATGGACGCGCAGGAGGCAGTCTCGGCGCCGCGCTTCCATCACCAATGGCGCCCGGACGTCCTCGAACTCGAGAGCGAGATCCCCGTCGATGTCGTCGAAGCGCTGCGCGCGCGCGGGCACACGCTGAAGATCTCCGACGAGATCACTAGCGGCGTCGAGGCGATCGTCGTCGACCCGATCACCGGCCGAATGACTGGCGGCGCCGATCCCCGCCGTGACAGCACCGCCCTCGGGCTCGACTAGCGCGCCAGGCGGCGTCTTTGGCCGACTGGCGGCGTTGCGCTGCGCTCGCCGTACGGGAAGTACGGCTTCGCTTGCGCGCCTTGCCAGTCGGCCAAATCCGCTCGCCTGGCGGCGCGTGGGTTGGGCTCGCCGTGTAGGAAGCGGCTTCGCTTTCGCGCCTTGCCAGGCGGCCAAAGCGCCGCCCGGCGGCACTTGGCCGAAGGCGACCGAAGTTGACGCGCCAGCGCGGGGCCGGTCAGGCGCCCTGGCCGACCGTCGCCAGCGTGTAGGCGCGCAGATCGACGAAGCGGCGCGCGACCCGTAACAAGTCGTCGGCGCTCACCGCGCGAACGCGCTCGGGGAACGAGCGATCTGCGTCGACGCCACGGCCGTAGCGGGCGTCGAGCGCCATCGCGAGCGCGCGTTGGCCGCCGCGTTGCTGCGCGATTGCGTGGCTGCCGCACAAGTAACGGCGCGCGCGCTCGGTTTCGTCCTCGGAGGGCGCGCTCTGCAGCAAGCGTTCGAGCTCGATCAGGATGCCGCGCTGCGCTACCTCGAGTTTGTCCGGCGCGGTCGCGATGTACACGCAGAACGTGCCCGGCGCATAGCCGACGAGGTTCGTCGCGCTGACGCTGTAGGCGAGGCTCTGTCGATCGCGCAGCTCGAGGAACAGGCGCCCGCCCTGGCCCGCGAGAATCTGCGCGAGCACGTCGAGCGCCTCGCGATCCGGGTCGTCGACGGAGACCCCGCGAAAGCCGAGCACGAGATGCGCCTGAGCGCGGTCCTTGCGCTCACTCGCCCGCCGGATCTCGCGCGGTGCCGGCTCGGCCTCGGGCAGCACGAGCGGCTTCGCGTCGTCTTGTGCGAGGTCGGCGAGCTCGCGGGCGAGCGCACTGGCGACCTCGTCCGGATCGACATCGCCGACTACCGAGACGACCAAGTTGTCAGGGCGGATCAACGCCGCGTGGTGTGCCGCGACTGCGGCCGCGTCGAAGCTCGCGACGGATTCCTTCGTGCCCGGCAGGGGCAGACGATAAGGATGGCGTTCGTAGTGGGCGCGGTGGAACAGGTCGAAGGCGCGCGCGCCGAGGCGGTCCTCGCGGCGTTCGAGCGCGGCGAGCACGTCCCGGCGCTCGCGCTCGAGCTCTTCGGCGTCGAAGGCGGGAAAGCCGAGCATCTCGGTCCAGAGCGGCAAGGCCTCGCCGAACGCATCCGACGTGCAATCGAGAGTGAGCCCGAGCGAGCTGCGCCCCGAGAACGCGTCGATGTCGGCGGCGAGCGATTCGATCGTGCGCGCGAACTCCGCGGCGCTGCGCGTTGCGGTGCCGCGCAGCCAGACGCCGGAGAGGAAGCTGCCGAGGCCGGCGGTCTCCTCGCGCTCGGCGAGCTGTCCCCCGAGCGCGGCCGCGCGGACTGCGACAACAGGCACCTCGCGGCGCGGCAATACGAATGCGCGCACGCCGTTCGGCAAGGTGTATGCGTGCACGCGCTCGCTGGTCTCGGCGCTGCGGCGGGGCGCGGCGAAGCGGCGCGCCGTGCGAGCGACGCCGCTCGCGACCGCGGCTTCGAGCGCGGCGGGCGCGGGCTGCGCGGCCTGCTGGGGCATCAGCGCGACGATCGATAGGCGCCCGGGGTCGAGCCATTGCTGCGCGGCCCCCAGCAGGTCGTCACGCGTGACTCTCGCGATGCGCTCGAGATAAGCGTCCTCGAAACTCGGGTCGCCGGTCGCGAGCTGGGCGCCGCCGAGCTTGCGCGCCATGCCCGAGACGCTCTCGCGCTCCCACGCGCGCGAAGCCAAAAAGTTCCGGCGAGCCTTCGCGAGCTCATCGGGCGTGAGCGGCTCGCGGCGCACACGCTCGGTCTCAGCGATCGACGCCGCGATCGCCTCTTCCACGTTCTCGGCATCCGCGTCGACCGAGATCGAGAACACGCCCGCATCCCTCGGCGTATAACAACCGGCGTCGATGCGGTCGGCGATGCCGAGTTCTTCCTTCACGCGTCGATTGAGGCGCGAGCTGTCGCCTTCGCCGAGCGCGTACGCGAGCAGATCGAGCAGCGGCGCATCGGGGTGCAGCAGCGGCACCGCCGGGAACGTGAGATCGAAGCTGGCGCGCTCGAAGGGGCGCGCGGCGACGCGCACGCGCTGGCCGTGCTGTACGGGCTCGACGTCGCGCGAGCGGCGCGCCTCGCCTCGCTTTGCGGCGCCAAACGTCGCGCGCACGTGAGCGATGAACGCGTCGCTGTCGAGGTCGCCCGCTGCCGAGACGACGATGTGCTCGGGCGTGTACCAGCGGCGATAGAACGCGAGCAGCTTGTCCCGCGTGAACGAGGCCACGCTGGCGGCATTGCCGAGCACCGGGAAGCGATAGGGGTGCAGCCGATAAACGGTGTCGAAGACCTCGTCGTTCAGCACGTGGCCCGGATCGTCCGCGCTGCGCCGGATCTCCTCGAGCACCACTTCGATCTCGCGGTTCACCTCGGCCGGATCGAACACCGAGTTTTGCACCGCGTCGGCCAGCACGTCGAAACCCGCGAGGGCGGCGTCCGCGGGCAGCGTCGCGTGATAACAAGTCGCGTCGAAGGAGGTGAAGGCGTTGATCGAGCCGCCGACGCCTTCGACGCTGCCGGCGATCTCGCCGACGCCGCGCGTGGGCGTGCCCTTGAACAGCATGTGCTCGTGAAAGTGCGCGAGCCCGCGCTCGGGGTCGCGCTCGTCGGCGGAGCCGACGTCGACCCAGATCTGCACTTCCGCGACCGGCTCGAGGCGGCTCTCGCGGACCAGCACGACGAGGCCGTTCTCGAGTGTTTCGCGCCGGTAGGTCGAAGGGGCAGTCGACATGGGCGGCGGAGGGTAACGGCGGGCAGCTGCCATGCCCCTATGGTTCGGCGGTGGCAGCGATTCATGAGCGCGAAAATCCGACGATTGGCGTTTACCTGCACGTCCCGTTCTGCGAGCGGATCTGCCCGTACTGCGATTTTCCGGTGGTCGCCGCCCGCACGCTCTCGCGGGCCGATGAGGAACGCTACGTCGCGGCGCTGCTGACCGAGCTCGCGGGCCGCAGCCCCGTGTTTGCAGGCCGGCGGCTCGCCACGTTGTACTTCGGGGGAGGAACCCCCTCGATGCTCACGCCCGAATCCGTCTCGCGACTGGTCGCGGGCGTTCGCGCGACGTTCGCGGGCGAGCCCGAGGAGATCACGCTCGAGGCGAACCCGAGCACGACCGAGCGCGAGCGGCTGCCCGGTTTTCGGGCGGCCGGAATCTCGCGGCTGTCGATCGGCGCGCAGTCGTTCAATGACGACACGCTGCGCCGCCTCGGCCGGGCGCATCGCGCCGCCGAGTCCAAGGCCTTCATCGCGGACGCCCGCGCGGCGGGCTTCGAGAATCTCTCGCTCGATTTGATTTTTGGGGCGCCCGGCCAAAGCCTCGAACACGTGCGCCGCGACGCCGCAGCGGCCCTCGCGCTTCGCCCCGAGCACATTTCGGCCTACGCCCTCACCCTCGAGCCGGGCACGCCGTTCGCGCGCGCCGTCGGTGCGAACAAGCTCGAAGTGCCCGAGGACGACACGGTCGCGGACATGATGCTGGCGCTTGGCGCGGCGCTCGAGGCGGCCGGGCTCGAGCGCTACGAGATCTCGAGTTGGGCTCGGCCGGGCTACGCCGCAGTGCACAATCGCCGTTATTGGCAGCGCCGCCCGGTGCTCGGCCTCGGAGTCGGTGCGCACTCTCACGAGCCCCCAAGCGCCGCCGCCCCGTTTGGCACGCGCACTGCCAACGAGCGCGCGCTGCCTGCCTATTTGGCGCGCATCGACGCGGGCCGCTGCGCGCCGCCCGAGCGTGAGTCGCTCGCGGACGCCACGGCGCGCGGTGAGGCCGTGTTTCTCGCGCTGCGCACACGTGAGGGCCTGTGCGCCGCAGCGTTTGCCGAGGAATTCGGCGCGCAGCCGCGACGCTTCTTCGAGGGTGCGATCGACGAGAGCCTCGCAGCGGGTCAACTCACGGAGAACGCCGCGGGCGACCTCGCGGTGACTGCGAACGGCTGGCTGTTCGCAGACGCGGTCGCAGCGCGCTTCGTGTGAGCGAGCGGCTCGTTGACCGTGATCGCAGCGAGGCTCAAACTCGGGGCTGGTGGATCCGCGCGTGAACTCCTCGCATTTCGTTGCTGCACCGGCGCTCCTGTCGGAGCGGCAGGGCAATGTCCTGCGCGCGGTCGTTTCGTGCTTCGTCGGCGATGCCTCGCCGGTCGCCTCCGACACGGTCGCGGCGTTGCTCCCGAGGCAGCTCTCGCCTCAGAGCGTTCGTAACACCATGGCGGAGCTCGACGACCTCGGGCTGGTCGACAAGCCGCACCGCTCGGCGGGACGCGTGCCCACGGCTCGCGGCATGCGCGCGTTCGTCGATCAGCTGCTCGCCGTGCGCGAGCTCGGCAGCTTCGAGAAGCGCGACGTCGAAGGGCGACTCGAAGAGGGCGCGAGCCTGGATGCGAGCGCGTCGCGGCTGCTCTCCGAGCGCACCCGCTTGCTCGGCTTCGTCGTGCCGCCGCGCATCGAAGAGGTCGTGCTGAAACACCTCTCGTTTGCGCGGCTCTCGAGCGAGCGCGTGCTCGCCGTGCTGGTGTCCGAGAGCGGGCGCGCATATCAGCGAGTGATCGAGCATGGCGGACAGGGCGATCAGCCCGAGCTCGATCGCATGGCCGCGGCGCTGTGCGAGCGCCTCGCCGGAACGACGCTGCGCGAGATTCGCAGCCGCCTCGTGGCCGAGGCCGCCGCGCTGCGCACGCGCGCGGATTTGTTACTCGAGCGGCTCGTGCACGATCTCCCGCTCGCAGCGGACGCGAGCGAGCAAGACGTCGTGATTGCGACGCGCCTCGCGCTGCTCGATCAACCCGAGTTCCACGATCCGGCGCGCTTCCGCGCCCTGCTGCGCGCGGTCGAAGACAAGGAGCGCCTGCTCGGCCTGCTCGAGCAGGTGCTCGACGCCCGCGGCGTGCGCGTCGCGTTCGGTGCCGAGCTCGGCGGGCAGGAGCTCGACGGCCTCGCATTCGTCGCGACCCGCTACGGCCGGCCCGGCGCTACCTCGGGCACGCTCGGGGTGATCGGCCCCGGCCGCATGGACTTCGCGCGCGTCATCCCCCTCGTCCGCTATGTCTCCCAGCTCTTGTCGGAGCAGGGGCGGGTGTGAGCGACGAAACGAAGCAAGGCGGCGGCGGTCCGGACGAGACCCCCGATGGCACCCTGGAGATGGGCGCAGAGCTCGAGGCGGCGTTGCGCGAGGCCGAGGCCGCGGTCGCGGCGCGCCGCGCCGCGCCTGCTCGCGATGGGAAGCCGGACGCCACCGAGACGCTGATCCAGGCCTACAAGGCCGAGTGCGAGAAGCTGGGGCGCGAGCTCGACGTGGCGAAAGCGCAAATCGAGGCAGCGACGAGCGAAGCCGCTGCGAACAAGGATCGCTTCATCCGCACCGCTGCCGATCTCGAAAACCTGCGCCGCCGCCAGCTCAAGGAACGCCAGGAGGCTCTCCAGTACGGGCATGAGAACCTCGTAAAGGACCTGCTCAACACGGTCGATAACCTCGAACGCGCGGTGGATCACGCGAAAGGAAGTGAAGCCAAGGACTTGGTAGCGCTGTTGCAGGGCGTCGAACTCGCCCAGCGGGAGCTGACCACGGTCCTCGGCAAGCACGGAGTCGTAGTGATCGAAGCCGAAGGGGTCACGTTCGATCCGAACGTCCATGAGGCCGTCGCGCAGATCGAGGAGGGATCCGTACCGCCAGGAACCATCGCCCGCGTCTACCAGAATGGCTACCGACTACGCGATCGCTTGTTAAGGCCAGCGCGCGTGGTGGTGGCGGTGGCGCCGACGATGAAATCCGACGACACGGAGCCCTTGAACTGACCGGCGCCGCTCGCTGAGCGCCGGAGGGGGCGCGGCAGCGATGGGAAAAGTGATCGGCATCGACCTCGGCACGACGAACTCGTGCGTTGCGATCATGGACGGCGATGCGCCGCTCGTGATTGCGAACTCCGAGGGTGCGCGCACCACACCGTCGATCGTCGCATTCACCGACCACGGCGAGAAGCTGGTCGGTCAGGTCGCCAAGCGCCAGGCCGTCACCAACCCCACGCGTACGATCTATGCGGTCAAGCGCCTGATCGGGCGCCGCTTCGAATCCGACGAGGTGAAGCGCTTCGGCAGCGTGTCGCCCTTCTCGATCGCGCCCGCGAACAACGGCGACGCCTGGGTGAAGATCGGCGAGAAGCTCTGCCCGCCGCAAGAAATCTCCGCCGCGGTGCTGGCGAAGATGCGCGACACGGCGCAGGACTATCTCGGCGAACCCGTCACCGACGCGGTGATTACGGTGCCCGCGTACTTCAACGACGCGCAGCGCCAAGCCACCAAGGACGCGGGCAAGATCGCCGGCCTCAACGTGCTGCGGATCATCAACGAGCCGACTGCCGCCGCACTCGCCTACGGCCTCGGCGAGGAAGCGAACAAGACGATCGTCGTGTTCGACCTCCGCGGCGGCACCTTCGACGTCTCGGTGCTCGAGATCGGCGACGGCGTGTTCGAGGTGAAGAGCACGAACGGCGACACCTACCTCGGCGGCGAAGATTTCGATCAGCGCGTGATCGATCACTTGATCGAGCGCTTCAAGGCCGAGACGAACATCGATCTCGCCGGCGACCAGATGGCGCTGCAGCGCCTCAAGGAAGCCGCCGAGCGCGCAAAGCATGAACTCTCGTCCTCGGTGCAGACCGAAGTGAACCTGCCGTTCATCGGCGCCGACGCGACGGGCCCGAAGCACCTGAACCTGTCGATCACGCGCGAGAAGCTCGAAGCGCTCTGCGCCGATCTCATCGAGCGCCTGATTGGGCCGTGCGAGACGGCGCTGGCGGACGCGGGGCTGAGCAAGGATCAACTCCACGACGTGATTCTCGTCGGCGGCATGACGCGCATGCCGCGGGTTCAGGAAAAAGTTGCGGAGATTTTCGGGCGCGCGCCGCACAAAGGCGTGAACCCGGACGAAGTCGTCGCGGTGGGCGCTGCAATTCAAGGCGGCGTGCTGAAGGGGGAGGTCGAGAACGTATTGCTGCTCGACGTGACGCCGCTGTCGCTCGGTGTCGAGACCCAGGGCGCCGTGTTCACGCCGATCATCGAGAAGAACACGACGATTCCGACGCGCAAGAGCCAGGTGTTTTCGACCACCGAAGATCACCAGAGCGTGGTGCGCATTCACGTGCTGCAGGGCGAGCGCGCGATGGCGGCGGACAACCACAGCCTCGGGCGATTCGAGCTGGTGGGCGTTCCGCCGGCCCCGCGCGGCGTGCCGCAGATCGAAGTGACGTTCGAGATCGATACCGATGGCGTCGTCAGCGTCTCGGCCAAGGATCTCGGCACCGGCAAGACACAGCAGATCCGCGTCAATGCTTCGGGTGGCCTCACTTCGGACGAGATCAACACGCTCGTCGGCGAGGCGGAGTCGAATGCCGCAGCGGATCAGCGGCGCCGCGACTCCGCCGAGATCTCCAACAAGGCCGACGGCTTGGTCTACTCGACCGAGCGTACGCTCGAGGAGTACGCGCAGCACGTCTCCGAGGAGGACCGCCAAGGCCTGCTCGTCGCGATCGAGAAAACGAAGGCGTCGCTGGCGGCCAAGGATCTCGACGCGCTCACGGTCGCAGTAGACGAACTCTCGACACTCTCCTACCAGCTCACCGAGCGGCTCTACGCGACGCTCGGTAGCAAGACGGACTAGGGGCGCACGCGCCGCGGCGGACAGCTAAGGTGCCGCGGTTTTGCGAGGCGCAGCAGCGGACGTGAGCAAGCGGGATTATTACGAGGTTCTCGGTGTCGCCCGCGGTGCGACGCCCGAGGAGTTGAAGAAGGAATACCGGAGGCTCGCGCTCCAGTATCACCCCGACCGCAACCCCGACGACCCGGCTGCGGAGGAGAAGTTCAAGGAAGCGTCCGAGGCTTACGCGGTGCTCTCCGACGAGACCAAGCGCAGGCAGTACGACCAGTTCGGCCACCCAGCCACGGGCGGCGGCGCGGGCTTCCAGGGCGACTTCCAGAACGTCGGCGACATCTTCAACGATTTGTTCGGCGACCTCTTCGGGGCGATGGGCGGCCGGCGTGCGGGGCGCGGCCAGCGCGGCGCGGATTTGCGGTACACGCACACGCTCGATCTCGAAGACGTGCTGGCGGGCGAGGAAGCCACGATCGAGATCCCGCGCATGCTGCGCTGCGAGAAGTGCAGCGGCAGCGGCGCAAAGCCGGGCACGCAGCCCGAGCGCTGTGGGCGCTGCGGCGGCACCGGTCAAGCGGTGTTCCAGCAGGGCCTCTTCCGCATCAGCCGCCCCTGTGAAGCCTGCCGCGGCGAGGGCTCGGTGGTGCGCAGCCCGTGCACGGGTTGCCGCGGCACGGGCCGCGTCGAGGGCAACAAGACACTCAAGGTGCGCGTGCCCGCCGGCATCGAGGACGGCATGCGGCTGCGCGTCGCGGGCGAGGGCGAGGCAGGCCTCGCGGGCGGCGCGGCTGGCGACTTGTACGTGGTGATGGCGGTGAACGCGCATCCCCTCTTCACGCGCGAAGGACCCGACTTGTTAGTGGAGGTGCCCGTCCTGTTCACGCAGGCGGCGCTCGGCGCGGAGATCGACGTGCCCACGCTCGAAGGGCGCGTGAAGCTGAAGATTCCGGAGGGAACGCAGTCGGGGAAGACGTTCCGGCTGCGCGGCAAGGGCGTGCCGAGCGTCAACTCTGCCGCGCGCGGCGATCTGCACGTGCGCATCTTCGTCGAGGTGCCGTCGCGCATGAGCGCGAAGCAGCGCGAGTTGCTCGAGCAATTCGCGGCGGAGAGCGGTGCCGACGGCGCGCCCGTCACGAAGGGATTTCTCGACAAGCTGCGGGACATTCTCGATTGAGGGGCGCGATCCGCGCCGTGCTCACCGCGCTCGCGCTCGCGGCTCCCGCCTGGGCTGCGGACGAGAAGCCGACGCCCGAGCTCGTGTACGCGGAGGCGCTGCGCATCGCCAGCGAGAATCCCGCGCTCGGGGCGGAGAGGCTCGCTGAGTTCATGCGCAAGAATGCGCGCCATCCGCTAGCGGACGACGCGGGTCTGCGCGTCGCGGAGATCCATCAGCAAGCGGGCCGGCGTCGCGACGAGCGCGGCGCGCTCGAGCGCGTGCTCGACCTTCCTCCGGGGGACCAGACCGAGCGCGCACGCCTGCGCCTCGCGCTGCTGTTGCGCGTACAGAACGATCTGCCGCGAGCGTACGACACGGCGCGCGGGCTGAGCTTCGTCGCGCTCTCGGCGCCGGAACGCGAGCAGGCGCACAGCATGCTTGCCGAGCTCGCGCGCGAGCTCGGCAAGGAGCGCGCCCGGCTGCGCTGGCTCGGCCAGCTGCGCGGCGATGTGCGCGGTAGCGCGCGCATCGCCGCCGTCGACGCAGAGATCGATCGCGAGCTCGCAGCGTTGAGCGACGCCGAGCTCGCGCGGAGCGCGAGTTCGCTCGGTGCTCGCGTGCCTGCGGCACGGCTCTGGCTGCGCAGCGCAGAGCGCGCGCTCGCACGCGGCGATCGCAATGCTGCCGAGGCCGCGCTCGAAGAAGCGCGCCGCACGCCGCTCGCGGGCGGCGACGCCACCGCGCTCGCGCAGCTCGTGCGCAAGCTCTCGGGCGATCGCGGCGCGCAAGACTTGTTGGGGATGTCCGCGGCGCCCGAGCCGAATCTCGACGCCGCGCGCGCCCGGGGCGTGATCGGCGTCGCGCTGCCGCTCACCGGCGACTTCGCGGATTACGGCGATGAATCCCTGCAAGGCGTGCTGATCGCTGCGGGCTTTTTCGCCGCGCCGGGCTCGTCTGCGCCGGCGCTCACGCTCGAGGTGCGCGACACGCGCGGCAGCGCCGACGGCGCGCGCGAAGCGCTCGAGGCGTTCGCCGTGGACCCCGACGTCATCGGCGTCGTGGGCCCGCTGAGTGGCGAGGAGGCTGAAGCGGCTGCGGCGGTCGCCGACGAGAACGAACTGCCGCTGTTGATTCTCTCTCGCCGCGAGGACATCGCCGCGGGCCGCAAATTCGTCTTCCCGCTCGCGCTCTCGCCGCGCGTCGAGGCAGAACTGGTCGCCGAGTACGCGACGGCGACGCTCGGGCTGCGCCGCTTCGCGCTGCTCTACCCAGACGACGGGTACGGCCTCGCCGTGCGCGCCGCATTCTGGGACGCGGTCGTCGCGCGCGGCGGCGAGGTCGTAGCGGTCGTTCGCTACGCGCAAGGCACGCAGGATTTCTCGACGCCGATTCGCCGCCTCGTCGGCTACGACCTGCTCCCGCCGGGTGTGCTCGCGGCGGTGAACGAACGCGAGGGCATGCGCAAGCGCGCGAAGCGTCTCACGCCGAAGGCCGCGGCCGAGTTGCGCGCCTCCGCCGACGCGCTGCTGGCGCCGGATGGCGCAGCGCTCCCACCTTACGTCGACTTCGAGGCGCTCTTCATTCCAGACTCCGCGGGCACCGTCGGCCTGATCGCACCGCATCTCGCGTTTCAGAATGTGCTCGGGGTGCGCCTGCTCGGGACCAGCGATTGGCATGACCGCACGCTGCTCACGCTCGCGGGTCCACACGTCGACGGGGCGATCTTCACGACGAGCTTTTTCGCGGGCAGCAGCCAGCCCCAGCTGGCGGACTTCCAGAGCGCGTATCAGCGCGCCTTCGCGCGCACGCCGAGTACGCTCGCGGCGCAGGCCTACGACGCCACGCAGTTGTTGGTGCGCGAGTTGCTCGCGGGTGCCGACGAGCGCGATGAAGTGGCGGAGCGGCTGCGCGCGGGTTCACTCCACGCGGGCGCCTCGGGGGTGATCGCGATCGATCGCGCGGGTCGCGTCACGAAGCGCCCGCACCTCGTCGGCGTGGAGCGCGGCGCCTTCATGTCGATAGATGAAGCGGGTGGTGCGCCGTTCCTGCGCGCGCGCAGCGCGCCGCCTGCACCTGTCGCAGCGCCGCCCGCCCCGCCGAAGAACTAGCCGACGCTCACGCGAGCGCCCCGGGCCGTGCTTTGCCTCAAGTCGCTCGTTCGCGGCGTCGAAACTTCGCAGGATGACCACGCCGCGCGCTGCCGACTTCGAGATTCCCAGCGAGCTGCCGATTCTGCCGCTGCGCGAGTCGGTGGTGTTCCCGTACATGGTGATGCCGTTGTTCGTGACGCGCGAGAAATCCATCGCGGCGATCGAGGACGCACTGGCAGGCGACCGATTGTTATTGCTCGTCGCGCAGCGCAATTCCGAGCTCGAAAACCCGGGCGCAGACGATCTGTATCGCGTCGGCACCGTCGCGATGGTGATGCGCATCCTGCGCATGGCGGACGGGCGCGTGAAGGCGCTCGTGCAAGGCATTGCGAAAGCGCGCATCGAATCGTTCGTGGAGAACGAGCCGGCGCAGTGGGCGCAGGTCGTCGCGCTTCCCGACGACGACGAGTCGTGGACGGCGGAGGCCGAGGCGCTCGCGCGCACGGTGCGCGGCCGCGTAGAAGAGCTGCTGCCGCTGAAAAACCTTCCGCCCGAGATTTTGTCGATCACCGCGAACATCCACGAGCCGGGTCGGCTCGCAGACCTGATCGCGTCGAACTTGCGCCTGCGCCTCTCCGAAGCGCAGGAGGTGCTCGAGGCGATCGATCCGCTCGCGCGCTTGCGCCGCGTCGACGCGCTCTTGCGCCGCGAGCTCGAGATCACCTCGATGCAGGCGGAGATCCAGTCGCAGGCGAAGGAAGAGATGTCGCGCGGGCAGCGCGAGCATTATCTGCGCGAACAATTGCGCGCGATTCAGACGGAGCTCGGCGAAACGGACCCGCGCCAAGAAGAGGCGGCGGAGATTCGCCAGAAGCTCGACGAAGCGGGCCTCTCGCCCGAAGCCCATGACGAGGCAATGAAGCAGCTGCGGCGCCTCGAGCGCATGCACCCCGACAGCCCCGAGGCTCAGGTGGTGCGCAGCTACCTCGAATGGATGTGCGAGCTGCCGTGGTCGAAGCTTTCGCCCGACCGCCTCGATCTCCGTCGCGCGAAGCAGATCCTCGACGAGGACCACGCCCATCTCGAAGGCATCAAGGAACGCATCCTCGAGTTCTTGGGCGTGCGCAAGCTTCGCCAGGATTCACGCGGACCGATCCTGTGCTTGTCGGGCCCGCCCGGCGTGGGCAAAACCTCGCTCGGCCGCTCGATCGCGCGCGCGATGGGGCGCGAGTTCGTGCGCATCTCCCTCGGCGGCGTGCGCGACGAGGCGGAAATTCGCGGACATCGTCGCACTTATGTGGGCGCGCTCCCGGGTCGTATCCTGCAGGGGCTGAAGCAAGCGAAGACCCGCAACCCGGTGTTCGTGCTCGACGAGCTCGACAAGCTCGGCGCAGACTTTCGAGGGGATCCGTCCTCGGCGCTGCTCGAGGTGCTCGACCCAGAGCAGAATTCGAAGTTCAGCGATCATTACCTGAACGTGGCGTTCGATCTGTCGGCGGTGTTCTTCATCGCGACTGCCAACTTGCTCGAGCGCGTGCCCCCGCCGTTGCGCGATCGCTTGGAGGTGGTGCGCGTGCCCGGCTACACGCCGGAGGAGAAGCTCGACATCACGCGCTCCTACCTAATTCCTCGCCAGACGGAGGAGGCCGGCCTGCCGACGGGCCGCATTCGTTGGAGCGAGCCGGCGCTGCGCAGCATGGTGGTCGACTACACGTTCGAGGCCGGCGTGCGCGATCTCGAGCGCAAGATCGCCGCGGTCTGCCGCAAGGCCGCGCGCCGCGCGGCCGAGGGCGACACCCGCGTCGTGCGCGTCGAGCCGAAGACGCTCTCGAAGTTTCTCGGCCCCGCGCGCCACGAGCAGACACTCGCCGGCTCCGTTCCCGAGATCGGCGTCGCGACCGGACTCGCCTGGACGGAGGCGGGTGGCGATGTGTTACGGGTCGAGGCTGCGATCACGCGCGGCCGCGGGCTCGTGCTCACGGGTCAGCTCGGCGACGTGATGAAGGAGTCCGCGCAGGCTGCGCTCACCTGGGTGCGCTGGCGGCTCGCCGACTTCGGGCTCGACGAGGATCTGTTCTCGCGCCGCGAACTGCACGTGCACGTGCCGGCGGGCGCGATTCCGAAGGATGGGCCGTCGGCGGGCATCACCATGGCGACGGCTTTGGCCTCGATCGCGACGGGCATTGCGGTGAAACCGAACGTCGCGATGACGGGTGAGGTGACGTTGCGAGGGCGCGTACTGCCAGTCGGCGGCGTGCGCGAGAAGGCGCTCGCGGCGCTGCGCGCGGGCATCCACACGATGGTGCTACCGGAGAAGAATCTCGAAGACTTGCTCGAAGTGCCGAAGGAGCTCGCCAAGAAAATGAAGTTCGTGGGCGTGTCGCACATGGACGAGGTGTTGGAGCACGCGCTCGAGCGGAACCCGTGTGTCAGGAAACGTGCGCGGCGGGAGCCGATTCGGGTGGCGACGCGGGGGCACGTGGCGAGTGTGAAGGCGAAGGGGCGGCGCTAGCGGGCCTTCGGGCGATCGAGGGGATCGGCGGCGTCGAAGACTCGCCGCCGAGGAACCGTGGCGCGGGCACGAGCCGCGCGCGCGGGCGGGGGCCGGCTGCGCCTCACCCGCTCGGCCGCTGTGCGGGCGGCTCGGCGTGGCGTTGCGGCTCGGCGTGAGAATGAGCGGGGTGTTCCAGGGCTTCGGTGCGGGCCATGCCCATGGAAATGTCTTTTTTGAGAGTGACGTTTTCGGCCTTCGCCGGATCGTAAAACGACGGCCAGCCGCAGCCGGAGTCGAATTTCTGCTTGGAGGAAAACAGCAGGGCATTGCAACCGGCAC
>JANNKN010000702.1:0-4334 GCA_031396315.1 Deltaproteobacteria bacterium | reverse complement strand
CCGCTGCTCGCGAGCTCGCGCTGGGCGCCCGAATCCGCGATCAGCCAGGTCGCACCGGCGGGGAGCGGCAGCGCGACCACGCTGCGCGCGCGGCAGTCGATGCGCAGCGCGCGGTCCGCTTCGCCGAGCGCGCTCGCGTAGGGATCGAGAATGCCGCAGCCGATGCCGACGAAGTGGCTCTCGCCGCGATGCGCGAGATCGGCGACTTCGCGCGGCGTGAGCGCGAGTGCGGAAGCGCGTGCGAGCGCGAGCGTTACCGCCACGCCGAGTGCAGCCGACGAGGAGAGCCCGGCGCCGAGCGGCACGTCGCTCGCGATCGCGAGGTCGGCGCCCCGCACGCGGTGGCCCGCTTCACGCAGCGCGAACGCAGGCGCGCGCACGTAGTCCCCCCAATCCCCTGCGCGCGCGAGCGAGCCGATTGCGAAGCGCAGCTCTGCGCCCAGCGCGCTGGAGAAGACGCGCAGCGTGTCGTCGTCGCGTGGGCTCGCGACCACGGCCGTCGCCAGCTCGATCGCGCACGGCAGCGCGAGGCCAGCGTTGTAGTCGGTGTGCTCACCGATCAGGTTCACGCGGCCCGGCGCGACCGCCGCGACGCTGGGGATGCGTCCGAAGCGCACCAGGAACTCGGCGCGAGCGCGATCGACGAGGCCTCGCTGGCGGTCTTGTTCGGCCATCTCTCCGTCCCTAGGTTGCGCGGCCGTGAGAACTCAACGCTCGCGAATTCCGTCGGCGATCGCTCTGGCTGTCGCGCTCGCGGCCGCCGCGGCGCACGCGCAGGATCCTTTCCTGCGCCGTACCGCCACGGTCTCCGTGGTCGAGAAAGTCGGCCCCGCGGTCGTGAACATCACCACCGAGCAGCAGGCGCAGGCCCCCAATCCGTTCTTCGACCTCTTTTTCGAGCCGACGATGCGGCGTCCAGCGCAGAGCCTCGGCTCGGGCATCGTGATCGACGCGAACGGCCGCGTGCTCACCAACGAGCACGTCGTGCACGTCGTGCACGGCGCCGAGGCGATCACGGTGACGCTCGCCGACGGCCGCGAGCTCGCAGCGAAGCTGATCGGCGCCGATCCCAATAATGACCTCGCCGTGCTCCAGCTCGAGCAGGCGAAGGAAGTGCCGTGGGTACCGCCGGGCACTTCGTCGGGGCTCTTCGTAGGGGAGCCGGTGATCGCGATCGGCAACCCGTTCGGGCTCTCGAACACGGTGACGACGGGCGTGCTCTCTGCGGTGGACCGTTCGCTGCGCACGCAA
This sequence comes from Deltaproteobacteria bacterium, assembly GCA_031396315.1. Lineage (GTDB taxonomy): Bacteria > Myxococcota_A > UBA9160 > UBA9160 > UBA6930 > VGRF01. Next base: position 3,083 of record JANNKN010000702.1, on the reverse strand, counting down.
GAGAAGACTTATCACGGCTTCCTGCAGACGGACGCCTCGATCAACCCCGGCAACTCCGGCGGGCCGCTGCTCAACGCCGAGGGCGAGTTGATCGGCATCAATACCGCGATCTATCAGGGTGCGGAGGGCATCGGCTTCGCGATCCCGATCGACGCCGCCAAGCGCATCGTGCACGAGCTGCTGACGAAGGGCTCGGTCGCGCCGGTGTGGCTCGGCCTCGACCTGCAAGATCTCGAGCCGGCGATGCTCGAGCTGCTGAAGCTGCCCGCGGGCCAACGCGGCGCGATCGTGAATCGCGTGCGAGCGGCAGGGCCCGCGGCCAAGGCCGGCGTGCTGCGCGGCGACGTGCTGATGAAGATCGACATGCACTCGATCCGTGCGGCGCGGGAGTTCTACGAGGTGCTCGAGGCGAGCACGACGGGCCAAATCCACGAGCTCGCCCTGCTTCGCAACGGGCGCGCGCTGGCGCTACGCGCGACGGCCGCGGAGATCCCGGCCGCCGTCGTGAGCGAGCTCGTGAATGAGCGCCTCGGTATCCGGCTCGCGTTCGAAGGCAGCCTGTTCCGTATCGCCGAAGTCCGGCCCGGCAGCGGCGCCGAACAGATCGGTCTCCAAGCGGGCGACTTCGTACGCGCGATCGACGGCCAAGCACTCGCGAACGAGCAAGCGCTGCGACGCGCCGTCCTGCGCCTCCAGGGCCGCGACCGCGCCTACATCCGCGTCCAGCGCGGGCGCCGACTCGCGGACGTGGCCTTGCCTCTCTCCTGAACGAGCCGAAGATGTCGGCGGTCGCGCGCGTCCGAGGCTGGAACCTGGCCCGGTCGCGGAGCGTCTAGGCAAGGCCGGGAGCCCGCCCGGCGAGATGAGGGGTCCCATGAAGGCTGCGCGCTGGCTGTTTCCGATGGTGGTATCGCTGGCACTCGCCGGAGCCGTGCTCGTCGCGACCGAGATGGTCGATGTGCGCGTCGGTTTCCGCGACAACGTGGCCCAGGCCGCGGGACTGGTCGAAACCGAGTCGAACGCGAAGGTCCCCGCCTCGGGACCGTTCTGGCGCGATGGCTCGCCGAGCGCGGCTGCGAGCGCAGCGCCGCGTGGCGCGCCGGGCAGCTTTGCCGATCTGACCGAGCGCGTGGCGGAGGCGGTCGTGAGCATTCAGGCGGAGCGCACCACACCGCCCGAGCAGGGCAACCGCCCGCGGAACCCGCTCGAAGAGTTTTTCGGCATGCCCTTCGGCGGCGGCGCGCCCCGCGCCGGGGAAGGCAGCGGCTTCGTGATCTCGGCCGACGGCTACGTCGTCACCAACAACCACGTGGTCGCCGAGTTCGACAAGATCGATGTGGTGTTCCTCGACGGCACGAAGCTTCCGGCGCGCGTGATCGGCCGCGATCCCGCGACCGACGTTGCGCTGCTCAAAGTCGAGAGCGATCAGTCGCTGCCCTCGCTTGCGCTCGGGAACTCGGACCAGACGCGAATCGGCGACTGGGTGGTCGCGATCGGCAACCCCTTCGGGCTCGAGAACACCGTCACCGCCGGCATCGTGAGCGCGAAACACCGTCGCTCACTCGGCGGTGAGGGCCCGCGCTACGCGGACTTCATCCAGACCGACGCCGCGATCAACCCCGGCAACTCGGGCGGCCCGCTCGTGAATCTCGCCGGCGAAGTGGTGGGCATCAACACCATGATCGTGACCGATCGAAACGTCGGCATCGGCTTCGCGATTCCGGTGAACATGGCCAAGCAAGTGCTGCCGCAGCTGCGCAGCAAGGGCCGCGTGGCCCGAGGCAAGCTCGGCGTCCAGATCCAGCCGGTGGACGCCGACGCCGCCGAGTTTCTCGGGCTCGAGTCCGCGCGCGGCGCGCTCGTGCAGAGCGTCGAGGAAGGCAGCCCGGCGGCCCGCGCCGGGATTCGGCGTGGCGACGTGATCGTCGAGTTCAATGGCCAGCGGATCGACCAGATGGACGAGCTGCCGCAGCTCGTCGCGGGGACGGCGATCGGTTCGCGCTCGAAGGTGGCGATCGTGCGCAAGGGCAAGCGGCAGCTGCTCGACGTGACGATTGGCGCGCTGGCGCTGACGGAAGACCCGAGCGTGCTGCCGGGCGGCGATCAGCCCGAACCGAGCGGCGAATACGGCCTCTCGGTGCAAACGCTGACGCCGGAAATCGCCGCGCAGCTTCGCCTCGACGAGAACGTGAAGGGCGTCGTCGTGACCCGCGTCCGCGCCGGCAGCCCCGCCGAGACCGCACGCCTTCAGCCCTACGACGTGATCCTCGAAGTGAATCAGGAGCCCGTCACCACCTCGGCCGCCTTCAAGACCGCCATCGCCAAAAATTCCAAAGGCGCCCTCCTCCTCGTCCGCCGCGGCCGCCAAGAAATCTTCGTAACGATCAAGCGCGGAGCGAAGTAGTCCGCCAAATCCCGCGCGCCTTCCCTCAAACAAATGAGGACCGGTGAGCGGATTCGGCCCGCTGGCAAGGCGCGCCAGCCCGAGCGTCTTCGCGAGGGCGTGAGCGCGAAGCGCTAGTACGCGGCGCATCGCCGCGCACTGCGACGCCGTACTTCCCGTACGGCGAGCGCAGCGCAACGCCGCCCGCGGGCCGAAGACGCCACCGGCCAGAGCGCAGCGCAACGCCGCCAGGCGGCCGAAGACGCCACCGGCCCGCTTGTCAGCGCCGATGACGTGACTAGGCATCGCCCATGCGTTTCGACAAGCTCACCCTCAAGAGTCAAGAAGCCCTGAGTGAGGCGCAGAGCCTCGCCGCCGAGCGGGGTCACAACCAAATCACCCCAGCGCACTTGTTGCGGGCGCTCGTCGCGCAGACGGAAGCCAGCACGGTTCCGATCCTGCAAAAGATCGGCGTCTCCGTGGAGAGCGCGCAGAGCGCAGCGGAGAAGAGGCTCGCCACGCTGCCCAAGGTGAGCGGCGGCGCCCAGCCGACGATCTCGCCTGCACTTCAGCGCGCGCTCGATGGCGCGATGCGCGAGGCTGCCGAGCGCAAGGACGAGTACGTTTCGACCGAGCACTTGTTACTGGCGCTCGTCGACGACAAGAGCGACGAGACGGCGCGGGATTTGCGCGAAGCCGG
>JANNKN010000690.1:0-4064 GCA_031396315.1 Deltaproteobacteria bacterium | reverse complement strand
CGATGCGGGTGTTACGGATTTCATCGCATCGATCGTGCCTTCGGATGCGGGCGCCGATGCGCGCACGCTCGATTACTTGCAGAGCAAGCTGTGAGGGCCGCGCTCGCAATCGCTGCTGCGTTCGCGCTGACGGCGAGCGCTGCATTCGCCGCCGAGCCGTCGGGTGCGTTCAAATCGGTGCACTGCCTCAAGTACGCAGGGCTCACCGGCAAGCTGAGCATGCTCGCGGTCGGTGCCAAGCCCGACGCCGAGTTGGAGCATCCGATGGTGGTGTGCGTCGGGCGGCGCGACGGGCAGACCGTCGTGCTCGTTGCGGGCTTCGTCGATCAGGCCTACGGCGCGAAGTGGGGCGTCACCGACTTCACCGATCTCGCGGGGGCGCTCGGCGAGATCGGCGTGAAGGCGGAAGACGTCGACCTCGTGACGCTCGGGCATCTGCATTGGGATCACGCCGGCGGCACGAGCCGCTTCCCGAACGCGCGCTTCGTAGTGCAGCGCCGCGAGCTCGAGTTCGCCGCGGTCGACGTGCCGGGCAACCCATTCGTCGCGAACGGCTTCCGCATGGAGGACGTGATCGACGTGCTGAAGCTGAAGTGGGACGGGCGGCTCGACGTCGTCGAGGGCGACGCCGAGGGCTGGCAGGACGGGATCGATTTGTACCTGACACCCGGCCACACCGCGGGCACGATGACCGTTTGCCTCGCCACGCTGAAGGGTCGCGTTTGTTATACGAGCGACGCCGTCTACACCTACCTCAACCTCGAGCAAAATCTGCCACTCGGCATCGCGGTGCTGCCGCAAGAGATGTTCGAATCGTTTGCGAAGATCCGGCGGATCCTGCGCGGCGGGAAGCTCGTGCCGGGCCACGACGTCGCGATCTTCGCGGATGCCAAGGCGCGCGGCTTTCGCAAACTGAGCGAGCGCGTCGTCGCGATCGTCGAGTGAAGGTGATTCGCCTGTTTGCGGCGGCTGCGCTCGCTTTCGCGTGCGGCTGCGGCCCCGTGCCCGGCGGTGCACTCGACGGCGAGCCCGCGGTGCCGCCGGCCGTTTGGTCCGATGCGCTCGGCGGCGATCGCGCGATGTGCGAGATCGAAGCGCGCCCCGCGAATCCGCACTCGATCCAGCTCGAGTGCTTCACGCGCGACGGCATGCTCTACGTGCAGTCGCATCGCTGGGCGCTGGCGCCCTGGTGGCCCGAGAGCTGGGCAGAGGTGTGGCTCGCGGAGCCCGACGTGCGCGTGCGCATCGGCGAGCGCATCTACTCGCTTCGCGCCGTGCGCGTGTTGGACGCTGCGCTGCGCGAAGCGATGCTGAAGGAGCGCGGCTACGACCCGGTGCCCGCGGGCATCGCGCTCTTCCGTTTCGATGCGCGCGCCGTTCAGGCGCCCGGCAGCGCGTCGCCGTAGCGGTCGAGGAACGCGCTCTCTGCGAGCGGGCGGCGGCTGAGCTGGCGTGGGAACGGATGCGCAGGCCAGCCGAGCGCGATCGTCGCGGCGGTGGAGATGTCCGCAGGGATCGCGAGCAGTTCCTTCACGCGAGGCTCGACCGCGCACAGCAGGGTGGTGAGCGCGCTGCCGAGGCCCTCGGCGCGCGCGGCCAGCAACAAGTTCTGCACGGCGGGATAGATCGACGCGCCGCCCACGACCGAGAGCCGCCCGAGCGCGGCGTCGGTCGGGTGCACGTCGGCGAGCTTTGCGCACGCGACGATCAACACCGGCACCTCGGCGAGGTGCCGCGCGAAGTGGTCGGCGTTCGCGATGACGCGCGGCAGCGCTCCGACCCGCAGCTCGCCGCGCGTCACCTGCGCGAAGTACGCCTCCCAGTGCGGCAGGTAGAGCGCGTGCAGCTGCTTGCGCTTCGCGGCATCGCGCACCGCGACGAAGCGCACCGGCTGGCGGTTGCCGCCCGTGGGTGCGAAACGCGCGGCATCGAGCACGCGCACGAGAGTTGCGTCTGGCACTGGATCGGGCTTGAAGAAGCGACAGGTCGCGGTGGTGCGGATCGCTTCGAGCAGGTCCATCGAGGGGGCTCCGTCTGAGACGACGCGAGCGTAGATCCGCGCCGGCGCGGCGAGTCTGCCTCAGCGGCGTGGGAGAAGCGTCAGCGCACGACGGGGCGATCGCGGAGCTCGTTCGCGTTCGCGCGCTCCGCCGACGCGGGGAAGTGCCGCGCGAGCAGCTCGCCTACCGCACGAACGCCCGCCACTGCGCCCGCTTCGAAGCGACCCGCGCGGAAGTGCTCCTCCATCGCGCGACAGATCCGTTCCCAGTCTTTTGGGGAGGTGCGCGCGGCTGCACCCCGGTCGGCGACGATCTCGACGTCGTGCTCCGCGAGCAGCAGGTAGATCAGGACACCGTTGTTCTCGGCCGTGTCCCACACGCGCTGCTCCGAGAACGTCTCGAGCGCGCGATCGCGCGGCGTATTGCCGCGCCAGAGATCGCCGAGTTCGAGCGCGGCCTCCACCGCGAAGCAGATTTCGCCGCTGTGCTTCGCCTCGCTCTCGCGAATCGCACCCTCGATCGCGTCGAGCGTGCGCTCGGGGAAGCGCCGGCGCGCCGCCCACGGAGGAGTCATCAGGTTCTGGAACGCGCGCCTGAGCTGCATGGCATCACCACCGGCCGGAGGCGCCGCCGCCTCCGAAGCCGCCTCCGCCGCCTGAGAAGCCACCGCCCCCACCGAATCCACCCCCTCCGAAGCCGCCGCCCCAGCCAGACATCCCGCCGAAGCCCCCATGGCGGCCTCCCCGGAAGCGACCGCGCGGGCGCCGGCCCGTGAGCGCAGCGAAGAATGCGCCGGCGAGCGCGAGGACGAGCGCGATCGCCACGGATCCAGTCGCGAGCCAACCGATCAGGAACAGCACGCCGCCCGCGAGCAGCGCACCGAGCACGCCGCCGACGATCGCTCGCAGCACGGAGCCGGCGACGGGGATCGCGAACAGCAACATCGGCAGCAGCCGCTCGAGCGCTCCGGGCTCGCCGACGGCGAAGCGAGGCCTTTCCGGCTCCGGCAGCGGCTCGCCGTCGATCACCGCGAGCAGCGCGTCCACGCCCGCATTCACGCCCCCTGAGAAGTCTCCGTCCCGGAAGCGCGGCACGATCGTCTCGTCGATGATGCGATTCGCGAGCGCGTCCGTGAGCGCGCCCTCGAGCCCGTAGCCGACCTCGATGCGCAGCGCGCGATCGTCCTTTGCGATCACGAGGATCGCTCCGTCGTCGCTCTTCGCGCGGCCGAGCTTCCACGCGGCGACTACGCGAATCGAATACTGCTCGATCTCCTCTGGCCGCGTGGTCGCCACGATCAACACCGTTACCTGCGCACCCTTGCGCGCCTCGAACGTGGCGAGCTTCTGCTCGAGCGAGGCCTGATCGCTCGCGCCCAGAGTGCCGGTGAGGTCGGTGACGCGCGCCGTCAGCGCGGGAATCGGCTGCAGCGCCTGCGCCTGAGAAGCCGCACTCGCGAGCACGCAAGCGAGCGCGAGCAGCGCGGCTCGCAGCGTCAGAACTCGACCGCCGGCGGCTTCGCGATCTCCGCCTCGTTCTCGACACTGAAGTTCGGCTTCGTCTCGTGGCCGAACAGCCTCGCCGTCAGGTTCGACGGAAATTTCCGCACGGTCCCGTTGTAGGTCTGCACCGACTCGATGTAGCGGTTGCGCGCCACCGTGATGCGATTCTCGGTGCCCTCGAGCTGGGCTTGCAGATCGCGGAAGTTCTGATCGCTCTTCAGCTCGGGGTAGTTCTCGCTGATCGCGATCAAGCTCTTGAGCGCACCGCTGAGCTCGCCTTGCGCTTGCTGGAACTTCTTCAGCGCTTCCGGGTCGTTCAGCGTCTCCGGCGTCACTTGAATCGAGGTCGCGCGGGAACGCGCTTCGGTCACGCCGATCAGCACTTTCTCCTCCTGCGCAGCGAAGCCCTTCACCGTGTTCACGAGATTTGGAATTAGGTCGGCGCGGCGCTGGTACTGATTCACGACCTCGGACCAGGCGGCGGTCACTGCTTCGTCTTGCGTCTGCAGGGCGTTGTAGCCGCAGCCCGAGGCGAAGAGCGAGAACGCGAGAGTGAGCGACA
>JANNKN010000633.1:0-2540 GCA_031396315.1 Deltaproteobacteria bacterium | reverse complement strand
TTCGACCAGCGCACGGGCTGCCCGGTGCTGATCAACACGAGCTTCAACGTTCGCGGTGAGCCGATCGTGTGCACGCCCGAAGACGCGTACCTCTGCTTCATGCGCACGAACATGGACGTGCTCGTGATGGGCAATCAGATTCTTCGCAAAGCGGCACAGCCCGAGCTGGTCGAGGCCTTCGACTGGCGCGAGCGTTTCGCACTCGACTGAGACCAACATTCACCCCAAGGATCGCAAGACGGGCCGCAAGCGGCGCATCGCCGCGCGCAGCGAGCCGCAGGCGAGCGAAGGACAATAAGATGGGATCGCTGCTCTCCGAGCTCTGGCAGTTCATGCGCGTGCGCAAGAAGTGGTGGCTCGCGCCGATCGTCGTGACGCTGTTCCTGCTGTCGGCGCTGATCGTCCTCACGCAAGGCTCCGCCGTCGCGCCGTTCATCTACACCTTGTTCTAAGCGGCGAGGCAGGACGCGCGAAGCGGGCCTGTGGGGTGCCAGCCTCCGTGAAGATTCTCTTCCTCACGCACTACTACCCGCCGGAGGTGAACGCTCCGGCGAATCGTGGGCACGAGCACGCGCGCGCGTGGGTGAAGGACGGACACGACGTCACGGTCATTACGGGCGTGCCGAATCACCCGCGCGGCCAGCTATTCGCGGGCTACGCGAACCACTGGCTGCAGGAGGAGCGCATCGACGGCGTGCGCGTGCTGCGCACCTGGATGTACGTGACCGCGAACGAAGGCTTCGTGCGGCGCACGGCGAACTACGTCGCGTTCATGCTCACCGCCATCCTTGCCTCGTTCCGCGCCGAGCGCCCGGATGTCGTCCTCGCGACCAGCCCGCAGTTTTTTTGCGGCGTCGCGGGTGCGGTGGTCGGCGTACTCAAGCGGCGACCGTTCGTGCTCGAGGTGCGCGACCTCTGGCCCGAGTCGATCGTCGCGCTCGGGCAGCTGAAGCGCGGCTCACTGCTCGTGCGGCTGCTCGAGGCGGTCGAGCGCGGGCTCTACCGGCGCGCGCGCGGCGTGGTCGTGGTGACGCGCGCGTTCGCAAGGCACGTCGCCGCGCGCGGCGTGGCCGAGAACCGCATCGCGCTCGTTTATAACGGCATCGACGGCGACGCCTGGGCGCCGCGCCCGCCCGCGCCCGAGCTGCTCGCGCGCCACGCCATCGGCGGCAGCTACCGCGTCGGCTACGTCGGCACGCTCGGCCTCGCGCATGGATTGATTACCGTGCTCGACGCCGCGCAGCGCCTCGCCGACCCGAGCGTGCACTTCGTGTTCGTGGGCGACGGCGCCGACCGCGCGCGCATCGAGCACGAAGCGAAGCAGCGCGGCCTCACGAACGTGCACTTCACCGGCCTCCTGCCGCGCAGCGAGGTGCCGGATTGGCTGGCCTCGCTCGACGTGCTGCTGGTGATGCTGCGCGACCTGCCCGTGTTCGAGACGGTCATCCCGTCGAAGCTGTTCGAGTTCGCCGCGATGGAGCGCCCGATCCTGTTGTCGGCGCCGCGCGGCGAAGTGCGCGAGATGGTCGAGAGCGCGGACGTCGGTGTCACGGTGGACGCGGAGGATCCCGAGCAGCTCGCCGCGGCGATCACCGCGCTGCGGCGCGAGCCGGCCCGTGCGCGGGCGCTCGCGGCGCGCGCCCGGAGCTGGGCAGAGCAAGGCTTTCGGCGCGAGGCGCTCGCGCGCCGCATGGCGCAGTTCCTCGCGGAGTGCGCGGCATGAACCCGCTCTACGAAGCGCTGCCCGTGTTCGCGCAGAACATCGCAAACTCCGCGGCCGGTTATTGGGTCGCGCGCACGCGCTTCAGCGAGGAGTTCGATCGGACGCTCGCGGCTTGGGAGCGCTCCGCCGCAGGCCCCCTGCTCCACTTGCGTGCGGAGCAGCGCGAGCGCCTCGATCACATCGTGCGCCACGCGCGCGAGCACGTTCCGTACTACCGCACGCTCGCGCCGCCATCCCAGAAATATGACCCCGAGGAAGCGATCGCCGCGACGCTCGCCGCGATCCCGCCGCTCGACAAAGCCGTCTACCGCGAACGCTGGCAGGAGTTCCTGGCCTCCAACGTGCCCGCGCATCGGCGCGTGCGCATCTCCACCTCGGGCACCACGGGGACCGCGCTGCGCCTGTTCGCGACGCCCGAGCGCGTGGCCGAGAGCTTCGCGGCGGTGTGGCGCCAGCGGCGCGCCTCCGGCGCCAACGTCGAAGACCCTAACATCACGTTCAACGGCCGCATGATCGTGCCCTTCCGCCAGCGCAAGCCGCCGTTCTGGCGCCGCAACGCCTGGGCCGGGCAAACGCTCTTCTCCGTCTACCACATGGCCCCGGCGAACATGTCCGCCTACGTGCAAGCCGTACACGAGACGCCGGCGCGCTACGCGCAGGGCTATCCGTCGGCGCTGCACCTCGTCGCGCGCGCGATGCTCGCGGAGAAGCGTCCGCTTCCGCGCGGGCGCCTCGTCGCCGTCTTCACCTCGTCGGAATCGCTGCTCGAATTCCAGCGCGACGTGATCGCGGAGGCGTTCGGCGCCCCGGTGCGCGA
>JANNKN010000623.1:0-2949 GCA_031396315.1 Deltaproteobacteria bacterium | reverse complement strand
CCCGGTGATCTTCGAGGCCAAGACGACGCCGTACATCTGCTGTACCGGCCGGATCGATGCTGCCGCCATGTGTGTTCTCCCTTCATGGTTGACCACGGCGTCGTGCAAGATGCGTTCCGCTTCGGGTCGCCTCCTTCGGCGATGGCGTGCACGATGCCACTCCAATCCGGCACCGGTCTGTAGAAAGTGCCGTGTGCGGATCTCGCACGGCACGCTTCCAGATCGCGATGCGGGAACGCTCGCGATCGGCGAGCGAGAGTGGAGTCGACGGGATGCGTATCGAACTGCCGTGCAAGGCCCGGGATCGCTGCGCGTCCAGCTTGGGTGGAGCGACGCCCGCCGGCAGTCCTCGCGCGCTCACGGAGGCATGCCTAGTCCGGGCAGTAGCTCGCCATCTCGTCCAGATCCACGCCCTCTTCCGCCGCCTGCGCGACCATATCGGGGTCGCTGATTCCCACCAGGCAGCCGCCGCTTCCGCTCTTCAGGTTCGCCTTGTGGCCGCCCGGCATGGTGATGGTAATGCGGCCGTCGTCCGCGATGACGTAGGTTCCAGTCTCCGTGTTCCCCAAGGCGGTGACCGCGACGGTGTCGCCGGATTGGAAATCGAACTTCTCGATGAATGCGGCCGGACTGTCCGGGTACTTGGCGAGATAGACACCCCTGGGCTCGCCACTGCCTCCGCCGCCGCACCCTGCAAGCAAGCCTCCCAGCAGGGCACAGAATGCCAGTCGAAGCCACTGCGGCTGGAACCGATCAATCGCCATCACACTCTCCTTGACCGCCCTTCGGCGGCGGTCGGCCTCCCAAGCAGGTCTGCCTAACAGCAAGAGCGGCGCGTTCGAGAGCGCAGCAGCTGCATTTGGACGATTGTGGTCGGGGTGGTGGGATTCGAACCCACGACGCCAACCTCCCAAAGATTGGGCTCTACCAAACTGAGCTACACCCCGACGCCGTCGCACCCTAGCTGACTGCGCGCGGGCGCGAAGCCTGACGCCCCCGCCCCCAGGCGGTGCGAATCCGCCGCCATCCGCGCGAAGATCACGCCGAACGGAGGCTCGGGTGGAGAAACGTGGCGGCGCGCTCGCAGGCTTGCGGGCGCTGGACCTGACGGATGAATGCGGCTTCCTGTGCGGGAAGATGCTCGCGGACCTGGGCGTCGACGTGGTGATCGTCGAGCCGCCGGGCGGGCACGTGCTGCGCGCGGATCCCTACGTCTGGGAGAGCTACGCCCGTAACAAGCAGAGCCTGGTCGCGGATCTCGCGACGCCCGCCGGCCGCGCGGACGTGCTCGAGCTCGCGCGTCACGCGGATTTTTTGCTCGAATCCCACGCGCCGGGCGCACTGGCCGCGCTCGGACTCGGCTTCGACGATCTCGCGCGCGTGAACTCCGCGCTCGTCTACGTCTCGATCACGCCGTTTGGGCAGAGCGGGCCGAAGGCGCAGTGGCGCGCGACGGATCTGGTCGTTGCCGCCGCGGCCGGCCCGCTCTTGTTACAGGGCGACGACGATCGCGCGCCGGTGCGCATCACGGCGCCGCAGGCGCTGCTGCATGCGGGCGCGGAGGCCGCCGTCGGCGCGCTGATCGCGTACACCGAGCGCGTGCGTTCCGGGCGCGGGCAACACGTCGACGTGTCGGCGCAGCAGGCGCACGCGGCGGCAACGCAGGCGGAGATCCTGAGCGTGCGCGTCGGCGAGACGCCGGGGCGCCGCTTCGGCGGCGGCCTGCGCATGGGCGACGTGCGCATGCGCTTCTCGTATCCCGCGCGCGACGGCAACGTCTCGATCACGCACGCGTTCGGCGCTGCGATGGGGCCCTCGACGCAGCGCATGATGGCGTGGCTGCACGAGATCGGAGAGTGCGACGCCGAGCTCGCGAAGCTCGACTGGATCGGCTTCGGAGCGCGAATCCTGCGCGGACAGGAGACGATGGAGACGCTCGCGCGCGCGCAGGCGACCGTGGCCGCCGCCACCGCGAAGCGCACGAAGGCGGAGCTGCTCGCGATCGCGATGGAGCGCAAGCTGCTGATCGCTCCGGCCGCCACGCCGAGCGATCTGCTTGCGAGCGAGCAGTTTGCGGCGCGCGGCACGCTCGAAACCATCGCAGGTGTTACGGCGCCGGGCCGCTTCGCGGTGATGTCGCGCACGCCGATCGCGCCTGCGAGCGCAGCGCCCGATCTCGGTGTTGGCGGCGCGCGAGTTCGGAGGGACTGGAGCGCGCCGCGCGCAGCGCTCGAGGCGAGCGGTGCGAATGACGCGGGCGCGAACGCCCTCCCGCTCGCGGGACTGAGAGTGCTCGACTTCAGCTGGGCGATCGCAGGGCCCACCGTCACGCGCACGCTCGGTGATTACGGCGCGACCGTCGTGCGCGTCGAGGGCGCGCTGCATCCGGATCCGTGCCGCACCACGCGTCCGTTCCTCGGCGGCCGCTTCGGCAGTGAGCGCTCCGCGATCTTTCACACGATGAACGCGAACAAGCTCCAGCTCGGGCTCGACCTCACCAAGCCCGAAGCGCGCGACGTGATCTTCGACCTCGCGCGCTGGGCCGACGTTGCGCTCGAATCCTTCGCACCCGGCGTGATCGCGCGGCTCGGCTTCGATTACGCGACGCTCGCCAAACTGAATCCGCGGCTGATCTACCTCTCGACCTCACTGCTCGGCCAGAACGGCCCGCACGCGAAGCTCGCGGGCTTCGGCAATCTCGGCGCGGCGCTCTCCGGCATCTGGGAGTTGGTCGGCTGGCCCGATCGCGCGCCGTCAGGCCCGTTCGCGGCGTACACCGATTATGTCGCGCCGCGCTTCTCGCTGTGCGCGCTGCTGGCAGCGCTCGAGCATCGGCGCCGCACGGGCGAGGGGCAGTTCATCGACGTCTCTCAGGTCGAGTCGGCGCTGCAGTTCGTCGCGCCGCTCGTCGCGAGGCATCGGTGACTGGGCGCAACCAAACGCGCGATG
>JANNKN010000540.1:0-1665 GCA_031396315.1 Deltaproteobacteria bacterium | reverse complement strand
GCTTCGATCGCCGCGCGGTTCGGCGAACACCTCGACGACTGAGACTTCTGCTTCCCCGGTGCTTCCCCGGCCCTGGAACGCTGTCTCCGCGACGCGGCTAAGTGCCTGGAACTCCTGGAGCCGATGGCCGGATTCGAACCGGCGACCTGCTGATTACGAATCAGCTGCTCTACCAGCTGAGCTACATCGGCTTGAGAACGGGGAGATCGCGAAGGCCGCGCAAGTTAGCCGAGGCTTTTCGGCCAGCGAGTGGGGCGGAGGCGCGAATCTTGGGTTCGTTCGGCCCGTGGGAGCGGCGGATCCCGAGCCCGCAGGTCCGTCTCACGGCTGTGGGCGGCGGCCGAATTGGACGGCCCTACGAGCGCCGCGGCCGCGGCACCCGATCGCCCACGCGCACGCCGCTACGTTGCGCGGCATGTCGCCCGCCAACACCGCGCCCCCGAATCGCACGCTCTGGCTCGATGGCGCGCTCGTGCCGTGGGAAGCAGCGCGCGTCCACGTGCTCTCGCAATCGCTCGCGCGCGGCTCGCTGATCTTCGACTACATGAGCGTTCACGAGACGCCGCGCGGCACTGCGATCTTCCGGCTCACCGAGCACGTCGAGCGCTTCGTCACGAGCGCGCGGCTCGTCGGCCTGCCGCTCGCGCAGGATGCCGCGACGCTGCGCTCGGCGTGCAAGGCGGCGGTACGCGCGAACCCCGGCGCAAAGGTGGTGAAGCTCAACGCGTACCTCGCGTCGGAAGAAGTCGATGTCGTGCCCGCCGACGATCACGTCTCGGTCGCCGCGCTCGCCTACGACCCGTGGGCGGACGTGTTGTTACGGAAAGAGCACCCCCCCGCGCGCCCGCCCAAGACGGTCCGGCTGTGGGTGGAGAAGGAGCTGCGCCAACGCCGCGCCGACATCCTGCACCCGCATGCGAAAGTCGCCGGGAACTACACCTCGCCGATGATCGCGAAGTGGCGCGCACGCAAGGCAGGCTACGACGAGATCGTGCTGCTCGACGAACACGGCAACCTCACGGAGACGCCCACCGCAAACTTCTTCCTGGTCGACGCAGCCGGTGTGCTGCGCACCGCACCCGACGACGCGGTGCTGCTCGGCATCACGCGCCGCTCAGTGCTCGAGCTCGCGCGCGCCGAAGGCGTGAAGACGAGCGAGGAACCGATTCCGGCGCAGGCGCTGGCGACCGCGCGCGAGGCGTTCCTCAGCGGCACGAGCGCCGGCGTCTGGCCCATCGAGAGCGCCGACGCACTCCCAATCGGCCGCGAGTGCCCCGGCCCCGTAACCCGCGCCCTGCGCGACCGCTTCCAGCGCGTCACCACCGGCGCCGACCCCGCCTTCGCCCACTGGCTCGAGCTCGTCAGCGATTAGGTCGGCGGCGAGAGACTGCTCGTACAGCGCGCCAGCGCCGCGGGAGGCGGGCCTCAACGCCCCGCCGATCCGCGCCCCTCCCCATCTGTTGTTTTGTCCGACGCCAACGAGCACGAGCAGCCGCGGCGGGGCCGGGGGCCGCGGAGCCGAAATCAAGCACAGGCCGGCCCCGAACTCGGTGCCCCGCAACACGAAGACGCAGCGAGCCGTCTCGATGAAGCGGTGCGCCCGACTGAGAGGGGCCGAAGCCGAGCCATTCGGCTCCGCGGCCCCCGGCCCCGCCGCGGCTGCTC
>JANNKN010000502.1:0-1280 GCA_031396315.1 Deltaproteobacteria bacterium | reverse complement strand
AGACCCATGGTGATGTCCTTGCCGACGGCTGCGACACCACCGGTGTGGAACGTACGCATTGTGAGCTGCGTGCCTGGCTCGCCGATGGACTGCGCGGCGATGATGCCGACCGCCTCACCGAGGTCGACTTCCTTGCCGGTCGCGAGCATCGTGCCGTAACAGGCCGCGCACACACCCTGGAGCGATTCGCAGGTGAGCGCAAGCTGCGTGCATCGCCCGCGGCGAACGGCTCCGGAACAACTGCAACGAGGACGTCATGAAGCAGCTGCGCTCTAGCCTGTTCTTGGCCGTACTCCTCGCGGCCGCCGTGGCCGCCGCCGCCACCGACTGGAACTCTGCAGGTGTGCGCGAGGCGCTGCGCGTCGCGACTGATCGCGCCGTCGCACTCGCCTCGAAGCCGGGCGGATTTCAGGGCGACGCGCGCATCCACATCAAACCACCGAAGACCGTGCGCAAAATCGGCAAGGCACTGCGCGCGATCGGCATGGGCGCGCAAGTCGACGAGCTCGAGCTCGGCATGAACCGCGCCGCCGAGCGCGCGACGGCCGAGGCCAAGCCCGTGTTTGCCGACGCGATCCGCGGCATGACGCTCGACGACGCGGTCGGCATCGTGCGCGGCGGCGACAGCGCCGCGACCGACTACTTCCGCAGCGCCACCGAGGCGCGCCTGCACGCGCGCTTCAAGCCGATCGTCGCGAACTCCCTCGCGAGAGTGGGCGCCCGCAAGCAATACGACGCGCTCGTCGCGCGCTATCGCGCACTGCCGCTCGCCGAACCGACGAACCTCGACCTCGACGAATACACCACGAACAAAACGCTCGACGGTCTCTTCACATTACTCGCCGACGAAGAGAAGAAGATCCGCACCGACCCGGCGAAGCGCACGACTTCGCTGCTGCGCAAGGTGTTCGGACTCTGAGGCGAAGCCGCGGACGCGCGGGCCGAGTCTGGTAGGCTGCCCGCGCTCGCGCCGGTAGCTCAGCTGGATAGAGCACCAGGCTTCGAACCTGGGGGTCGGGGGTTCGAGCCCCTCCCGGCGCGCCATGCAAGCGAGGCGAGATCGTTAGGGATTTCGCCGCGCGCGGATTCTCCTTCCGCAACAGCAATGAGCACGGGACCGTCTGTTGCCGTTTGGCGACGCGATCCCACCGCTCAGTCGCTGGCGCTTCGGCCGAAGGCGTCGAGCAGGCGCCGAAGCAGCATCATCGCTCCGGCCACGCTGCCCGCCGCACCGATTGCGAGCGTCGCTGCTGCCTCCTGGGTGAAGACGAGCAAGCCGA
>JANNKN010000430.1:0-1964 GCA_031396315.1 Deltaproteobacteria bacterium | reverse complement strand
GCGAGATCTTCGACGACGCCACGAACCCGGGCCGCAAGCGGCCCTTCTCGATGCGGCCCGTAATGGCTGCCGTAATCGATCAAGATGGCGGGCATCTCGAGCGCTGGCGCGCCTGGGTCGGCGCCGAAACGGCGATCGTCTGGGACGCACACTTGGGCGGCGAGTCGGTTTGCCTGATCGGCATCGAGAGCCAGTCGGTGACGCGCGACGGCTATCGGCCGCCGGATGGGCCGGGCAGCTGGACGGGTGGCACGCTGTTCCCGGCTTCCTCGAAGAAGGTTGCGCGCGCGCTCAACTCCGCGAGCGGCAGCCGGCCGATCGTGATGCTCGCGAACTTGTCAGGCTTCGATGGCTCGCCGGAGTCGATGCGGAAAATGCAGCTCGAGTGGGGCGCCGAGATCGCGCGCGCGGTCGTGAACTTCCGCGGCCCGATCCTGTTCCTGGTGGTGTCGCGCTACCACGGCGGTGCCTACGTGGTGTTCTCGCGGGCGCTGAATCCGCGGCTGCGCGCGGCGGCGCTCGAGGGCTCGTTCGCGAGCGTGCTGGGCGGCGGGCCCGCCGCCGTCGTCGTGTTCGCGCGGGACGTGCGCGCGCGCGCCGCGGCCGACCCGCGCGTGCGCACCGCACAGCCCCGGCGCAACGCGAGCGATGAGGCGCGCGCGCGTTTCGAGAAGGTGCTCGAAGACGTGCGGCTCGAGAAGCAGGCCGAGCTCGCGGAGGAGTTCGACAAGATCCACTCCGTGCAGCGCGCCAAGGAAGTCGGCTCGCTCGAATCGATCGTGCCCGCCCGCGAGATGCGCTCGTTCCTGATCGGCCTCTTGCGCGAGGAAGCGGGCAAGTAGACGGGGTCGCCCGCAAGCGAAGGCTCAACGCCGCCCGCCCGCGCGCCGCTATGTTGGATGGCCTTCGAACGGGATTCCGCGATGCGTTTTGGTCGAGGCAAACAGAAGAAGCAGGAGCCGCGCCGTGGGCGCAGCGGTGTGATTCCGCTGCTCTCGCCCGACGAGATCGAGCAGATGCGCGCAGCCGGGCGGCTCGCAGGCAGGCTGCTCGATGAAGTTGCAAAGCGCATTCGCCCCGGCATCGACACGCTCTCGCTCGACAATTTCATCGACGAGTTCACGCGCGATCACGGCGCCGTCTCCGCGACGCTCGGCTACGGGCAGCCGCCCTACTCGCGCTGTAGCTGCATCTCGCTCAACGACGTCGTGTGCCACGGCATCCCGAATGCGAAGGCGATCCTGCGCGACGGCGACATCGTGAATGTCGACGTGACGCCGAAGCTGAACGGTTTCCACGGCGACAGCTCGCGCACGTTCCTCGTCGGCGACGTCGCACCGAAGGCGCGCCGCCTCGTGGCGGACACCTATCACGCGATGTGGCTCGGCATTCGCGCGGTGAAGCCCGGCGCGACGACCGGCGACATCGGGCACGCCATCCAGAAGTTCGCCGAGGCGCAGGGTTACGGCGTCGTGCGTGAGTTCACGGGCCACGGCACTGGACGCATCTTTCACACCGTGCCGACGATCTTCCATTATGGGAAGCCGGGGACCGGAGAGCTGCTCGCGGCCGGTATGACCTTCACGATCGAGCCGATGATCAATCTCGGTCACTGGAAGACGGAGATTCTCGAAGATCGCTGGACGGCCGTAACTGCGGACGGGTCGCTTTCGGCGCAGTTCGAGCACACGGTGTTGGTGACGGCGGATGGCGTTGAGCCGTTGACACTCGGTGAAGGGGAGAAGGCGCCGGTTTGAGGCGCACCGGGTTCGCGCTTGTTGCGCTTGTCGCGGATGCCGCGTCGGGCGGCGGGCCGGGGCGGCGGAGGCGAATGGCTCACTCGGCCCCTTGGATCATTAGGGGGAGCGGGGAAGCGCGGTGCTTCGAGCGGACCGCGGGGTGCGGGGTTGGGGGCCTCGCTCCGCGTGATTTCGCCTCCGCCGCCCCGGCCCGCCGCCCGACGC
>JANNKN010000294.1:0-4600 GCA_031396315.1 Deltaproteobacteria bacterium | reverse complement strand
ATTTTTCGGGTTTGGGTTTATGCGGTTTTCCGCTCGCGCGTATGACCGAGTCGTTGACCTGGGTCAAGCCGGGGGTCGAAGCGATGCGGATCCGTGAACACTGCCGGGTCGCGATTCGCGGCGGCGATGCCGTAGAGCAGCGGCGCGCCCGCCGCGAGGTTTACCCCCGCCCAGTGCACGTCCTTTCCGCACGCGCGCGGCAGCAGCGCGACCGGCGGCTCCCAGCGCAAGCCCTCGTCGACGATCGCCGGGATCGCGCTCGCATCGGCGCGCGCGAGCGCGGCGACCTCCGGGTGCACGAGCACGGCGTAGAACAGGCTGCCGAGGTTCTTGTAGGTCGTGTCCGAGCCCGCCGGGAATAACAAGCGGAGGAACGAGAAGATCTCCTCGTCGCTGAGGCGCTCGCCCGCCAGCTCGGCGTGCGCGAGCTCGGAGACGAGGTCGTCGCCTGGCGCCGCGCGCCGTTCAGCCACCAGCACGCGCAGGTAGTCCGTGAAATCGCGCGACGCGGCCAGCGCGCCCTCGGGATCCCACGGAAACTCGATCAGCTTCTGCGCCCAGTGCAGCAGCCGGTCTTCATCGGCGACGGGGATGCCGAGGAAGCGCGTGATCACGAGGAACGGGAAGCGCCGTGAGAACTCGGCGACGAGGTCGCCCTCGCCGCGCGCTGCGAAGCGGTCGAGCAGCTCGTGCGCGAGCGGTACGAGCAGCTCCTCGATGGCGCGGCGCATCACGTTTGGGCGAAACGCGTGGGAGACGAGTGCGCGATTGCGGCGGTGCTCGTCGCCCGCCATGCACTGAATGGTCTTGCCCATAGTGGGCATCGAGATGCGCTCGTAGATCGTCTTCGACGGGAACGTCTCATCGTCCGCGAACGCGGCGGCGAGCTCTTCGTGGGCGAGGATCAGCCATGTCGTCTCGCCATGAAATCGCACGGGCACGACCGGACCGTGCGGGCGCAGGGAGTCGAGCGCCTCGTGCAGGTCAGGCAGCTCCGCATGTGCAAAATCGACGTCTGGCATTAGGCACGGCAGAGTCATTGGGCCTCTCTCAGGCGAGCGTTGGGAAGAGTTCCTTCACGCCCGCGACGATGAAGTCGACGCCGATTGCGGCGAGCACGAGGCCGAACAAGCGAATCACCACATTCATGCCGATCGGTCCGACGAACCGGCCGATGCGTTCCGCGTGGCGCAGCGCGAGCCAGCAGGCGGCGGCCAGCAATGCGATCACACCCAGCACGAGCCCGCGGTGAGCGGCGCCGGTGCCGCCGTTCATCTGCAGGATCACGGCGCTGATCGCGCCGGGGCCCGCGAGCAGTGGCACGCCGAGCGGCACGACCGCGACGCTCGCCTTGTCGCGCGAGGCGAGATCTTCCTCGGGAGTGTGCCGCGTGCGGTCGGGCTCTGCGGTGAGCATCGACAGCGCCATCAACAACAGCACGATGCCGCCGCCGACACGGAATGCGGGCAGGCTGGTGCCGAACGCGCTGAGGATCGACTCGCCCGCGAGCGCGGCGCCGGCGAGCACGCCGAACACCGCGAGCGCCGTGACGCGCGCGGTGCGCTTGCGTTCGCGCGGCGTGAAGCCGTCCGTGAGCTGTAGGAAGAGCGGGATCGCCGCGAGCGGATCGACGATCGCGACCAAGGCGATCGCGAAACGCGAGTAATCGGCGAAGGCGACTTCCATCCGCGCATTCTATGCGCGCGCACGGCGATCTGCGCCCGCGCCGATTGTGGTTATCGTGCACGCCTTCGCGACGCTCCCCCGTCGAGACGCCCGTTGTCCCAGCTGGATTCCAACCCACCGCCCGCGCCCGAGCGCCTGCATCGCGACCTGCGCTCGATCACCGGTGACGGCGTCTTCTACAGCGTGATGGTCGGGCTCGGCGAGACTTACGTGCCGGCGTTCGTGCTCGCACTCGGTCACGGTGCCCAGGCGAGCGCGCTGATTACGACGCTGCCGATGCTGCTCGGCGCGCTCGTGCAGCTGGCGGCGCCGCGCGGCGCGCAGCGCAGCGGCTCGTATCGAACCTGGGTCGTCGCCTGCGCGCGTCTCCAGGCGGCGTGCTTTCTGCCGCTCGTCGCGATCGCGCTCGGTGCGCCGCTCGGGCTCGTGGCGCTGTTCGCCGTGATGTCGGCTTATTGGGGCTTCAGCCTCAGCACGGGGCCCGCGTGGAACGCCTGGGTGGCGACGCTCGTGCCGGTAGAGCGCCGAGCGCGCTACTTCGCGACGCGCTCACGGCTCGCGAACGCGGCGCTGCTCGGCTCCTTGCTCGCCGCGAGTCTCGCGCTGTTCGGCGCGCAGGGAACGCCGCGCGCGCTGCCACTCTTCGCGGGGCTGTTCATCTGTGCCGCGCTCGCGCGCTTCGTGTCCGCGAACTTCCTCGCGCGCCAGAGCGAGCGCGCGGGCCTCGCGCGCGAACACGAGGCGCTGTCGCCGCTTGCATCCTGGCGCCGCCTGCGCGGGACTCCCGAGGCACGCCTGCTGCTCGCGATGCTCGGGCTCACCTTCGGCACCTACATCGCGGCGCCATTCTTCGTGCCATACATGCTCGGGCCGATCGGGCTCGACTACACCGAGTTCACGATCGTCACCGCCACCGTCTTCGTCGCGCGCATCGGCTTCGCGCCGGTGCTCGGGCGAATTGCGCATCGCGTCGGAGTGCGGCGCATCCTCGTGTGGGGCGCGTTCGCGGTGACGCCGCTGCCCGCGCTCTGGCTGATCTCGCACGACGTTCGCTGGCTGCTCGCGGTGCAGGTGCTCTCTGGCATGGCCTGGGGCGCCTACGAATACGCCACGCTGCTCACGTTCTTCGAGCGCATCGACGCGCGCTCGCGCACGAGCGTGCTCTCGCTCTACAACGCGGCGAACGCGGGTGCGATGGCGCTCGGTAACGCCGTCGGTGCCCTCGTGTTCAGCGGCATCGTGACGAGCGCCGGTGATTATGCGCTCGTGATGGGGCTCTCGTCGCTCGTGCGCGTCGCGGCGGCGCCGTTCCTGCGCCACGCGCGATCGGCCTCCGCGCCCGCGGTCGCCGTGGCGCAGACGCCGCTCGCGGTGCGGCCGGGTGCGGAGGGCGAGCAGCAGCCCGTGCTCGCGACCGTGCCGCAGCTCGGCGAAGCCGCGGACGAACGCGCCGCTCCTTAACAGGCCGGCGGGCTCACCCCCAGACTTTTTCCCAGCGCTTGCTGTGCGCCGAGCGCTCCATCGCCAGCGCGATACGCAGCTCGCCGACCGCGACCTCCGGGCCCGCATCGAGCGGCTTGCCGTCGCGAATCGCGCGCGCGAAGTCGAGGAACTCGCCGGCGTACGATGCCATGTAGCCCGCCGGCACGTCCTTCATGGCGTCGGGGCGATCCGGCTGAACGACCTTGCCGCGCGGATGGCTGCGATCGAACAGCTTCACGCCCGCGGCGATCGTGAGCTCGCCCTGCGAGCCCGTAATGCGGAACGTGTCCTGTGGCGCGATGGCGCCCTCGCTCACGAGCAGGCAGAAGTTCGCGATCACGCCGCTGCGGAAACGAAACAGGGCGCGCGTGAGCGATTCGCCCTGCATGCGCGCGAGCGGGCGCTCCATCACCGCGACGACCTCGTCGATCTCGCCGAGCCAGATGCGCAGCGGGCGCATGAAGTGCGAGCCCGTGTCGAGCGCGACGCCGCCGCCCATCAGTTCGCGCGAGAGGCGCCATGAGCCCTCGCCGTGGAATTCGGGCATCGCGGGCGAGAACAGGTGCGCGTGCGCGGTAACCAGCGTGCCGATCGCGCCGGACTCGATCAGTTGCTTCGCGAGCAGCACGTCGGGCCAGTACTGCGCGTTCTCGCCCACCATGAAGACGCGCCCGCTCGCGCGTGCAGCGGCGAGGATGCGCTCGCAAGCGTCGAGCGAGGTCGCGAGCGGCTTCTCGAGCAGGAGGTGCTTGCCGGCGCGCAACACCTCGAGCGCAATCGGCTCGTGCAGGTGATGCGGAACCATCACGTCCGCCGCCTCGACGCCCGGCGCCGCGAGCGCCTCCGCGAGCGACGTGTAGGGCACGCCGCCGGTCTGCTTCGCCATCGCCTCCGCCCGCTCGCGCACGGGGTCGACGCAGGCGCGAATCTCGAGCGCGGGCACGCTGGCGAGCGCCATGCGGTGCCACTGCGCGATGGCGCCGCAGCCGACGAGCGCGAGTCCGATCCTTTGCATCGTGGGCTCCCGAAACGCCGCAGGATCGCCTGCTGGGTGGTGGCGGTGCAATGCGCTGCGCTACGCAGCCGGCACCAGCACCAAGCCACGCGCTCGCGCGCAGGAGAAACTCGATGACCGCGAAGCTCGCCAAGCCCGCGCTCGATCTCGGCGTCGTCGTGAGCGACATCGCTCGCTCGCTCGCGTTCTATACGGGCGCGCTCGGTTTCGCGAAGGACAGCGAAATCGCGTTCCCCGGCATCGGCATGCTGCACCGCCTGCGCGTCGGCGAGAGCTTCTTCAAGCTTCTCGCACCCGAGAAGCCGCCGACGGCGCGCGCGCCGGGTGGAGGCATTACGGGAGGCATCGGCTTCCGTTACGTCACGTTTCAGCTGACGAACCTCGACGAGACGGTCGAGGCGTGCCGAGCGGCCGGCG
>JANNKN010000398.1:0-14719 GCA_031396315.1 Deltaproteobacteria bacterium | reverse complement strand
CCGCCTGCACCGGATGCTCCTGTGCGAGTAGACGGCCGAGCGACTTGCGGAACAAGTAGACGTTGCTGCCGGGGAAGTTCGAGTCCGGCCGCGCGAAGTACATGTACTCGAAGATGCAGAACGATTCGCGGCCGGCCTTCGGGAACGGGCGCAGCGAGCGCAGCCGCCCGCGCCGGATCACGACCATCTCGCCTGGATCGAGGTGGCGAACCATCGTCGCGCCGATCAGGTCGAGCGCGCAGGTCTCGCTCGCGACGACCCACGCGCCGTCGAGTTGCCCTAACACCAGAGGCCGGAACCCGTTCGCGTCGCGCACCGCGACGAGCGCGTCGTGCGTCAACATGACGAGCGAGAACGCGCCCTTCACGCGCGTGAGCGCGTCGATCAAGCGATCTTCGAGCGATGTCTCGCGCGAGCGCGCGAGCAGGTGCACGATCACTTCGCTGTCCGAGGTCGTGCTGAAGATGGCGCCGCGGCCCTCGAGCTCGCGCCGCACGGCGGTGGCGTTCACGAGGTTGCCGTTGTGCGCAATCGAGACCGGGCCGCCATCCGTGTTCGCGCAAAACGGCTGTGCGTTCTTGATCGTACTGTCGCCGCTCGTCGAGTAGCGCACGTGCCCAATCGCGTGCCGGCCCGGGAGCTTCGCGAGCACTTTCTCGGTGAAGATGTCCGCGACGTAGCCCATGCCGCGGTGCACGAATTGCTCGCCGCCTTGGCTCGAGACGATGCCGCCGCTCTCCTGCCCGCGATGCTGGAGCGCGTAGAGCGAGAGGTACGCGATGTTCGCCGCTTCCGAGTGGCCGTGGATGCCCACGATCCCGCACTCGTGCTTGAAGCGTTCGCCCTCCTTGAGCGCGGCCAGCTCCGAAAGGTCCTTCGGCGAGAACATGCGGCCTCCGCTGCGTGAGAGATGGAGCTACGGGGTCGAGATGCGCGACGACACGCTCGTCAGATACGTGTATGCGAGCAAGAAGTAGTACATGACGGGGATGCCGAGCAGGTTCGAATCGATGCGATCGAGCACGCCGCCGGTGCCCGGCAGCAGTGTGCCGGTGTCCTTCACCTGCGCATCGCGCTTCAAGAGCGACTCGACGAGGTCGCCGACAATGCCGACGCCCGCGAGCACCGGGCACAGGAACAGTGCGAATCCCCAGCTCAGCTCCTCCGAGAGGTTCGGCAGGAGCAGATCGAAGCCGCCCTTCACGAGCATGCCGACCGCGACGCCGCCGGCGATCGCCCCGTATGCGCCTTCGATCGTCTTCTTGGGCGAAACCTCGGGCGCGAGCGGACGGTGACCGTACTTGCGCCCTGCGAAGTAGGCGCCCGCGTCGCCTGCGATCACCACCGCAATCACGAAGAACAAGTAGAACGCGCCGGCATCCGGGTCGAGATTGCGCGCGACGGCGCCGCCCCAACGTCCCGCGACGGAGTTCTGGAACTCCCGCAGCACGATCGCGTGCGAGAGCAGCCAACCGACGTAGAACACGCCGAAGAACGTCTCCGAGATGCTCGCGAGCGACTCCGAGATCTGCTTCTTGCGCAGCTGCGCGATCATCAGGCCGAGCAGCACCGCCGAGAGCATCAGCGTCGCGAGGTACTCGCTGCCGATGAACGCGACGAGCGGCAGCGCGAGCGCTGCGACGGTGCCGACTCCGCGCACCGGCACCGCGCCCTTCGCCTCGATCAGGTGGTAGAACTCATTGATCGCGACGGCCGTGATCAGCTCGATCGCGATCAACAGCCACCAGCCTCCGGCGGCCACCGCGAGGCAAACCGCCGGGATCAGCACGCCCGCGGTGATCAGCCGCTCCTGCAGATTGCTGCGCTGCGGCGGCGGGGTCGCGCTGGGCGGCGGCTCGGGAGAAGGGGGAGGCACTGCAGTCAGGCTCATCGCGCCCCCGTCGAGCCGAAGCCGCGCTCGCCGCGCGCGCTCTCGGACAGCTCCGTGCGTTCGTCCCAGCGAATGCGCGCCACGCGCGCGACTACGAGCTGTGCGATGCGATCCCCGCGCTGCACCGCGAACGGTTCGCGGCCCGAGTTCCACAAGATCACCGACAGCTCCCCGCGGTAGTCGGCGTCTATCGTACCGGGCGCATTCGGGAGCACGATGCCGTGCTTCAGCGCGAGCCCACTGCGCGCGCGCAGCTGACCCTCGAAGCCGGCGGGCAGCGCGATGCGCAGCCCCGTCGGCACGAGCGCGCGCTCACCGGGCGCGAGCGTCAGGGGCTCGCGCACGGCAGCGCGCAGGTCGAGGCCCGCCGCTCCGTCGCTGGCATACGACGGCAGCGGCAGGTCGTCGTTGCCCGCAACGCGAGTCACGAGCGCGACGACCTGCTCCGCGCCGTCGACCACCGCTACTGCTGCGGCGCGTTCAGCGCCTCGGCGAGCGCCTCGCGACGCGAGAGGCGGATGCGGCCGGTCGGATCGATGTCGATGCACTTCACGAGAATCTCGTCGCCCTCGGCCACCACGTCTTCGACGCGATTCACGCGCGCCTCGGCGAGATGACTGATGTGCACGAGACCGTCAGTGCCCGGGAAGATCTCGACGAACGCGCCGAACTCGGTGATGCGCTTCACCTTGCCGGTGTAGAGCTTGCCGAGCTCCGCCTCCTGCGTGAGTTCCTGCACCATCGCTTGCGCGCGGCGCAGTGCGTTGCCATCGGGCGCGAAGATGCTGACACGGCCCGAGTCATCGACCTCGATCTTCGCGCCGCTCATCTCCTGGATGCCGCGGATCACCCGACCCCCTGGCCCGATGATGTCGCGAATGCGGTCGGGCTTGATCTTGATGACCTCCATTCGCGGCGCCCACTCCGACGGCGTCGAGCGCGGTACGAAGCCCGGCAGTAGCGCCTCCGAATCGCGCTCCATCGCCGCGAGGATGTGCAGACGGCCTTCGCGCGCCTGAGCGAGCGCGGCCTCCATCACGTTCCAGTCGACCGCCTCGATCTTGATGTCCATTTGCAGCGCCGTGATGCCGGCCTTGGTGCCCGCGACCTTGAAGTCCATGTCGCCGAGGTGGTCCTCGTCGCCCAGAATGTCGGACAGGATCGCGCGGCGCGTGCCGCTCTCGATCAAGCCCATCGCGATGCCCGCGACCGGTGCGCGCAGCGGAACGCCCGCATCCATCAGGGCGAGCGTGCCGCCGCAGATCGTCGCCATCGACGACGAGCCATTCGACTCGAGCACTTCCGAGACGACGCGCACCGTGTACGGGAACGTGTCGACGCTGGGCATCACGACGGCCAGCGCGCGCTCGGCGAGGTTGCCGTGCCCGACGTCGCGGCGCGAAGGTCCGCGCAGCGGCTTCACTTCACCGACTGAGAACGGCGGGAAGTTGTAGTGGAGCAGGAAGTGTTTCTCGGTGCGCTCGTGGAGCGCGTCGATCGTCTGCGAGTCGCCGTCGCTGCCGAGCGTCGCGTAGCAGAGCGCCTGGGTCTCGCCGCGCGTGAACAGCGCGACACCGTGGGCGCGGGGCAGCGCGCGGATCACGCAAGCGATCGGGCGAATGTCGGTGGTCTTGCGGCCATCGATGCGCTCGCCTTGATCGAGGATGCGATCGCGAATCAGGGTCGAACGCAGGTCGTGCAGCGCGTCCTTCGCATTCGCGGTCAGCTTGCGCAGGCCGTTCTGGCGCGTCTCGACTTGATCGAGCGTCGCGAGCTCGACCCGCTCTTGGCGATACGGCGTCGTGAGCTGGGAGAGCACGTCCTTCTCGACCGCGGCGATCGCGTCGTAGCGCTCGTGCTTGACCTTGATCGCGCAGGCGTCGCGCAGCCGTGCCTCCGCGAGCTTCGTCACCTGAGCCGCGACCGCTGCCTTGTCGGGCGATGGGCCCGGCACTTGGATCTTGGCCTTGCCGATGCGCTTCACGAGCTCTTCCTGCGCCGCGATGATCGGCAGGATCTCGCGGTGCGCGAACTGCAGCGCCTCGAGCACGTCCTTCTCACTGGCTTCTCTCGCGCCGCCCTCGACCATCACCAGCGCCTTGCGCGAGCCGGCGGCGACGAGATCCATGACGCTCGACTTCTGCTGCTCGTAGGTCGGGTTGAGCACGATCTGGCCGTCGACCTTCGCGAGCCGAAGCGCGCCGATCGGGCCGAGGAACGGAATCTGCGAGATCGCGAGTGCCGTCGAAGCGCCGACGAACGCGCACATGTCCGGCGGATTCACGCCGTCTGCGGCGAGCACCGTCGCGGTGACCTGCACCTCGTCGCGATAGCCCTCCGGAAAGAGCGGGCGAATCGAGCGG
Organism: Deltaproteobacteria bacterium; assembly: GCA_031396315.1. Taxonomy (GTDB): domain Bacteria; phylum Myxococcota_A; class UBA9160; order UBA9160; family UBA6930; genus VGRF01. The sequence goes on along the minus strand of JANNKN010000398.1, from coordinate 10,465 downwards.
TCGATGAAGCGACAGACCAGAATCTCGCGATCCGAGAGCCTCGCCTCGCGCTTGAAGAAGCCGCCGGGGATCTTGCCCGCGGCCGAGGTCTTCTCGACGAAGTCGACCGAGAGCGGGAAGAAGTCGATGCCCTCGCGCGGCTTCGCGGTGTTCACGGTCGTCAGCACGACGGTGTTACCGATCGTCACGACCGCGGCGCCGGCGCTCTGCTTGGCGAGGCGGCCGGTTTCGATGGTGATCGTGCGCCCGCCGACTTCGACGGACACTGTTTCTGCTTTGAACCATTCACTCGAGATATTGGACATTGAAATACACGTCTCCACCGAGGCGGCGCTTCTTGCGCGCGACCGTCGGCGCCTGATGAGGCGACGGGACGTGGATCCAGGGGAACGAAATGCGGGATCAGGGATCGGCAAAGTTCGTCAGCGCAGCTGAGCGCTTCGCGGATCTATGACTCCCACATTTCGCGTGTCCGCGGCCGAGCCGCCTCGCTTTGTAGTTGCTGCCGCTCGACCATCGAGCAGCGTGCCGCCCTTTCTCTCTAGCGGCGCAGGCCCAGTTTCGTAACGAGGGCCTGGTATCGATCGACATCAATGCGCTCGAGGTAATCGAGCAGGCGACGGCGTTGGCTCACGAGCTTGAGCAGGCCACGGCGCGAGTGGTGATCCTTCCCGTGCGTGTCGAAATGCCCAGTCAGCTGGTCGATGCGCGCCGAAAGCAGCGCCACTTGAACTTCGGGCGAGCCCGTATCCGACTCGTGGGTGCGGAACTGCTCGATCACCTGTGCGGTCGCCAAAACGATCTCCTCGAGGCTTGGGATGGATCCCAAGGCGGCGGTTTTTACCAGAGGGCCTGTGGGGGGGCAATCAAAGTTTGGCCGCGGCCCTCCGTTACGGGCTCGGCGGGAAGACTCGCAGCGGGTGGAAGCGCCGGTCTGGGCGCAGCTCCATCACGGCCAGCAGCTCGCCGCCCGGAGCCAACGCCGCGAACTTTGCGCCCGGAACGGGCTGCGGGCCGCGTTCGTAGGGTCCTCGCGCGTCGGCGGCAGCGAGCGCTCCGCCGTTGGCAACGCGCCGCGCCTGGATGCCCGTGAGGGCGATCTGCGGGAGCGGCAGGATCTTTGCGGGCGCAAGGATGCGCGCCTCGAGCTCGCCGGCCGCTGCGAGTGCGTCGCACTGCTCGGGCGTGAGGCAATCCGCGATCGCGAAGGGGCCGTTTTGCGTGCGGCGAAGCCCCGCCAAGTGCGCGCCACAGCCCAGCTTTTCGCCGAGGTCGGCGGCCAGCACGCGCACATACGTGCCAGGCGAGCAGGCCACCTCGACGCCCACGTCGGGCGGCTCGAAGCTCGTCACCGCGATGCGGTGGATCCGCACCTTGCGGGGCTCGCGCTCCACCTCCTGGCCTTTGCGCGCCAACCGGTAAAGCGGCACTCCGTCCTTTTTGACCGAGCTGAACATGGGCGGAATCTGCTCGATCTCACCCGCGAAGCTCGCGATCGCGGCGCGTACCGCGGCCTCGTCCGGCAGGGGCCCTTCGTGGGAGCGTGTGATCTTGCCTTCGCCATCGAACGTGTCGGTGGTGGAGCCGAGCCGGATCGTGCCGGCGTACACCTTCTCTTGCTGGTCCACGAACGGGATCAGCTTGGTGGCATCTCGGATCGCGAGCGGCAATACGCCCGTCGCGAGCGGATCGAGCGTGCCGAGATGTCCAACGCGGCGCGTTCCGAGCCAGCGGCGAGCCGCGTCCACCACGTCGTGCGACGACCAGCCGACCGGCTTGTCGAGACCGAGAAAACCGATCGGCCCCGGACGCTCGCGTTTATCAGGGCCGGCCACGGTCGATCTCCTTCAGCAGTCGCAGCGTCTCAGCGCCCATTTCGACCGCCTCGTCGTGCACGAAGCGCAGCTCCGGCACGCGCTTGGTCGCGAGCGCGCGGGCGAGCTGGGAGCGCAGGAAGCCAGCTGCGCTCGCGAGGCCCTTCGCGGTGTCGGCGTCTGCGTGCTTGATGCCCGCCTTGCCGTGCGGCACCGAATCCAGCGAGCTCCAGAACACCTTCGCGTGCGACATGTCGGGCGCGACGTCGATGCGCGTCAGCGTGACGAGCCCGACGCGGGGGTCGGTGACTTCCTCGCGCAGCAAGCGCGCGAGTTCGCCGCGAATTTGCTCGCCGAGCCGCTCGGTCCGCCGCGTCACAGAATCTCCACTTCCTGATCCGTCACTTCCGCGAGATGCAGGCCGACGATGAAGTCGATCGCCGCCTCGAGCCGCCGCCGCGCCTCCTGGCCCTCTTCCGAGACGGCCGCGAGCCCGAGCACCGCGACCTGCCAGGTTTCCTGTCCGCCGACCTCGGCAATCGAAACGTTGAACTCGTTACGCACGCGCTGCTTGATCGCTTGCACGACACCGCGCTTCGCCTTCAGCGACTGCGACCCGTGCACGTGAAGCTCGACTCGCGCCGCCGCGACGAACATGGGGATCCCTGTAAGCCACGCGCCGACGCCACGGCGCGGCTCGGCACGGGCGCGCCCCGCTGCGCGCGGCCCGCGGCCGACCGCACTACAACACCGCCGGCTTCGACTCGATCTCGATGGCTTCGATCACGTCGCCGGCCTTGACGTCGTTGAAGCCGTCGAGCCCGATGCCGCATTCGAAGCCCGTCAGCACCTCGCGCGCGTCGTCCTTGAAGCGCTTGAGCGACGAGAACTTGCCTTCCCAGACCTGAATGCCATCGCGCACCAGCCGCCCGCGCGCGCCGCGGCGGATCAAGCCATCGGTGACGTAGGAGCCCGCGATCACGCCGACCTTCGGGATGCTGAACAGTGCGCGAACTTCCGCTTGGCCGAGCACGACTTCCTTGGTCGTCGGCGGCAACAGGCCCGCCATCGCCGCCTTCACCTCGTCGAGCATCTCGTAGATGATCTGGTAGGTGCGGATCTCGACGCCGACGCTCTCGGCAGACTTGCGCGCCTTCACGTCGGGCCGCACGTGGAAGCCCACGATGATCGCGCCGCTCGCCTGCGCGAGCTGAACGTCGCTCTCGCTGACGCCGCCGACCGCAACGTGCAGCACGTTCACCTTTACGCGATCCGTCGATAGCTTCGCGAGCGCGGTGCTGATCGCTTCCGCGGAGCCCTGTACGTCCGCCTTCACGATCAGCGGGAGCTCCTTCGAGCTGCCGTCGGAGCCGGCGAACAGATCCTCGAGCGAAATGCGCGGCCTCGCAGCCGGCGTCTTCTCCTTGCGCACTTCGTCGACCCGATGATCGACGATGTCCTTCGCCACGCGCTCGGATTCGACGGCGTTCATCGTGTCGCCAGCGCCGGGCACGCCGGAGAGTCCGACGATCTGGACCGGCTGCGACGGGCCCGCTTCTTGGATCTGCCTGCCCTTGTCGTCGTTCATGATGCGCACGCGGCCGTGGTTCGCGCCGACCACGACGATGTCGCCGCGGCGCAATGTGCCGCCCTGCACGAGCACGGTCGCGACCGGGCCGAGGCCCTTGTCGAGCTGCGCCTCGAGCACGATGCCATGCGCGCGAATCGAAGCATCTGCGCGCGGCTCGAGCAGCTCCGCCTGCAACACGATTGCCTCGAGCAACTTGTCGAGCCCGGTGCGCTTCGTCGCCGAGATGTTGACCGCGAGCGTGTCGCCGCCGAAGTCTTCGACGACGATGCCGTGTTCCATCAAACGCTGGCGCGTGAGCTGCGGGTTCGCATCCGGCAGGTCGCATTTGTTGACGGCCACGATGATCGGCACTTCCGCCGCCTTCGCGTGCGAAATCGCCTCGATCGTCTGCGGCATGATGCCTTCGCTCGCAGCGACGACGAGGATCACGATGTCGGTCACCTGCGCGCCGCGCGCACGCATCTGGGTGAACGCAGCGTGGCCCGGCGTATCGATGAACGTGAGCGAGTGTCCGCCCACCTCGACCTGATAAGCGCCGATGTGCTGAGTGATGCCGCCGGCCTCACCCGCCACGACGTTGGTCTTGCGCAACGCGTCGAGCAGCGAGGTCTTGCCGTGATCGACGTGACCCATCACGGTGATTACGGGCGGGCGCGGCGTGCCGGAGTGCTCTTCGCCTTCCGTCACCACCGCCGCTTCGAAGTACTCCGATTCCTGGAAGCCGACGTCCTGGATTTCGGCGCTGAACTCTGCCGCGACGAGCGCTGCGGTCTGTGCGTTGATGGTCTGCTGGATGCTGACCATCATGCCGAGCCCCATCAGCTTGCCTTGGATCTGCGGCGCCTTGACGCCGAGCTGATGCGCGAGCTCGGCGACGGAGACATCGCCCTCGATGCGCACGATCCGCTTGCCGGGCTTTGCGGCCGCGGCCGTCGCCACCGACTTCTTCACCGGAGCGTCCCGCCGCTTGCGTCGCGGCGACGAGAGCGTGCGCGGATCGATCACCACCGGACGCGCCGCGGCGGCTCGCCCAACCACTTGCTTCGCGAGCATGTCTTGCTCGCGAAGGTTCACGACCTCACGGAACTGCTTGCGGCTCTGCGCCGCGCGATCCGCTGCCGGTGTCGCGGCGTCGTCGCGCGTGCCGGCGCGGCTGCGCGCTGCGAGCTTCGCCTGCGCGTCCTCGTCGTCCTCTTCACCGGCCGCGGGCGCCGCGGCGATTGCGCCGTCCTCGCCCTCGACCTCCGCCGTCGGCTCGGTCGCCAGCGGCGCCTCACCCTCGACTAGCGGCTCATCGCTGGGCGTGCTCGCGACCGCGATCGGCATCGGCTCGGGCAGCGACGGAATCGGCTCGGGAGCCAGCTCGGGCTCGGTGCGCTTGCGCCGGCGAATCACCGACGCGCCGCCGGTCACGCCGACGCGTGCCTCCATCGAGCGATCGGGCTTCTTGGCGGACAGCTTCTCGCGCAAGAACGCAGACTGCGTCTCGTCGAGCGTTGCCATTGCGTTGCGGAGCTCGATGCCGGCTTCCTTGGCCTTGGCCACGAACTCGTTGCGGTCGATCCCGAGCTCTTCCGCAAGCTTGTATGCGCGTGTCGACATTCGTTTCCGGGTTTCCTTGGCGGCGGAGCCGCACTTCGCTGCAGCTACTCGCGGCGCTCGCCGCTCTGCAACGCGGCTTCTGCCGCCGCAGCCGCGGTGCGCGCGTCTTCCGCTGCCTTCTCCTGGGCAAGCGCGGCCGCATTCGCCTTGATCGCGCGCACGCCCGCGTTGTCTACGCCGGGGAACGTGAGCAGCAGCGAGTCCTGACACTTCGCGAGATCTTCGAGGCTGGTGATCCCGCTCTGCAGCAACACGTCCGCTTCGCTCTCGCCGAGATCCGGGATGACGGAGACGGCGCGCACGAACCAATCCGCGAGCTCGCGAATCTTCGACTCGCTCTTGATGTCGATCTTCCAGCCGGTCAACTGCACCGCGAGGCGCACGTTCTGGCCTTTGCGGCCGATCGCGAGCGAGAGTTGGTCGTCCGGGACGATCACGTCCATCGACTTCGTGTTCTCGTCGATGATCACCTTCGACACCTGCGCCGGCGAGAGCGCACTGCACACGTAACGCGGCGCGTCCGCGCTGAACGGAACGATGTCGATGCGCTCGCCGCGCAGCTCTTGCACGACGGACTGCACGCGGCTGCCCTTCATGCCGACGCACGCGCCGACCGGGTCGACGTCCTTGTCGCGCGACGAGACGGCGATCTTCGAGCGTCCGCCGGGCTCGCGCGCCGCGGACTCGATCTTCACGATGCCCTCGTAGATCTCCGGCACTTCCTGCGCGAACAACTTCACCAGGAACTGGATCGACGAACGCGACAGAATCACCTGCGCGCCCTTGCCCATGGTCGTTACGTCGAGGACGTAAGCGCGGATGCGATCGCCTGGGCGATACGTCTCGCGCGGCACCTGCTCCTTCGCGGGCAATACGGCTTCGGTGCGGCCGAGGTCGACGAGCAGCGCGCCCTTCTCGAAGCGGCGCACGATGCCGTTCACGACATCGCCCTTTCGATCCTTGTATTCCTCGAACACGATGTCGCGCTCGGCATCGCGAACGCGCTGGATGATCACCTGCTTCGCGGTCTGCGCGAGAATGCGCCCGAAGTCCGCGGTATCGAGCTTCACGCCGATCTCGTCGCCGACCTCGGCTTCGGGATCGAGCGCCTTCGCGTCGTCGAGCGCGATGTGCGCTTCGCGGTCGGTGACCATGCCGACCACTTCGCGAAATTCGAACAGCTCGATCTCGCTGGTCTCCGGGTTGAAACGCGCCTCGATCTCTTTTTCCAACCCGAACTTGCGGCGCGCGGCCTGCTTCATCGCCTCCTCGAGAGCGGAGATGATGGTGCGCTTGTCGATGCCTTTGTCCTTGGCGATCTGGTCGATCTCACGCTTCAGCGGTGCAATGTTCATGACGTCTTACCCGTTCCGAGTGGCGCTTAGGCCGCCCCTGAGAAGTCTGCAGGCGTGAACTGGTGAATCTTGTTGGCGCGCGCGACTTCCGCAAAAGGGATGCGGTAGTCCTGGCCGTCGACGGCGACGCTGACGGCGCCTTCCGCGAAAGCAACGAGGGTGCCCTTGAAGCGTCGGCGTCCGCCGATCGGCGCGCGGGTCTCGAGTTGCACCTGGCTGCCCAGCGCCCGCGCGAAATCCTTCTCCCGCGCGAGTACGCGGTCGAAGCCGGGCGACGTCACTTCGAGGTTGTAAGCGACCGGAATCGTGTCGGCGGCGTCGAGGTTGACGGCAACTTCGCGCGACACTGCGGCGCAGCTCGCGATCGCCACCCGGCCATCGCCGGCAGGCGTGTCGACGATCACGCGCAGCTGCCAGGGAGCGCGTCCCTGGAGCTGCTCGACATCCACGAGCTCGAGCCCGTGCGCCGTCACGATCGGTTCGATCAAATCCCGCATGGTCGCCGGTATGTCCCCGTACATCGCGTTCACCCTGCCCGAGGTGCGCAGTCCGCGATGGTGTCCGGCCGGAACCAGGCTCCAAAAACGAAAAAAGTGGACCTCTGCCCACTTCGTCAGCGCGCTCAAAGCGGGCGTAACCTATCCAGATTGCTGGATTTCCACAAGCAAAAACCCCGCCGGGGAGGGCCGCTACCCGCGGGGTTCGGGGCTCCGACTCATTAGGATTGCGGCCTCGCCGCCAGCATAGTGGCGCGGGCGGCGACCGACCGCTTCGAAGCCGAGTGCGCGATAGAAAGCCTGCGCGGCGACGTTGCTTTCACGCACCTCGAGCTGCATCCGCGCGAGCCCGCGTTCGTGCTCGAGCAGCGCGGCGAAAAGGCCCGACGCGACACCGCGGCGGCGGGCGCCGGGGGCGACGCCCGTGAGGAGCACGTGCAGCTCGTCGAGCTCACGGCGGGCGACCAGGAAGCCGGCCAACGCGATCCCGCTGCGCGCGACCCACACCCGCCCTTCCGGCAGCGCAACCTCGCTGCTGAGCTGCGCCTCGCTCCAGGCCTCGGGCAAGAGCGACGCCGCGAGCGCCGCGATCTCTGCGCACTCCGCGAGCCGCGCGCAGCGAACCTCGAACGTCGCCGCAGCGCCCGGCGCGGGGCTACTCACCGCGCGGCACCTGAACCTTCAGCGCGCGCAGCTTGCGCGAGAGGCTCTCGCGAGCCATGCCGATCGCCTCGGCGGTGCGGGAGATGTTCCCACCGTGCTCGTGCAGGCGCGCCAGTAGAAAACGCCGCTCGAATGCGCGACGCGCATCCTCGAGGGAGGAGCCGGCCGTCTCGGCCCCTCGCACACCGCCGCCGTGCAGCTCCTCGGGCAGGTCCTCGGGCCGGATGCGCAAGCCCGGGGTCATCAACACGAGGCGCTCCACCCAGTTGCGCAGCTCGCGCACGTTGCCGGGCCAGGGATACGCCCCGAGCAGCGCGAGCGCGCGCGGCGACAGCGTCTTCTCGCTCACGCCGGAGTCCGCGCAGAACTCCTTCACGAACGCGCGCGCGAGCAACGCGATGTCCTCGCGTCGTTCGCGCAACGCCGGCACGTGGAACGGGATCACGTTCAAGCGGTAAAAGAGATCCTCGCGGAACTTGCCGTCCTGGATCTCCTTCTCGAGGCTCTTGTTCGTCGCTGCGATCACGCGCACGTCGACGTCGATCGTGTCGGTGCCGCCGACGCGCTCGAATTTGTGCTCCTGCAGAATGCGCAAGATCTTCGCCTGCGTTCGCAGAGACATGTCGGCGATCTCGTCGAGAAAGATCGTGCCACCGTTCGCGAGCTCGAACTTCCCGCGCTTCTGCGCGATCGCACCGGTGAATGCGCCCTTCTCGTGCCCGAACAGCTCGGATTCGATCAGCTCCTCGGGAATTGCCGCGCAATTCACCTCGACGAACGGGCCGCTCGCGCGCTTGCTGTGCACGTGCAGCAGCTTTGCGACCATCTCCTTGCCCGTGCCGTTCTCGCCCGAGATCAGCACCCAGCCATTCGTCGGCGCAGCCAGCGCGATCTGCCGTTTCAGCTCTTGGATTCTTGCGGACTCCCCGAGGATGTCGCGCGCGCGGAGGCTCTTGGCGCGCAGCTCGCGGTTCTCGCGCTCGAGCAGGCTCTTCTCGAGCGCGTGGCGCAGCGTCAGTAACAGCTTGTCGAGCGAGAGCGGCTTCTCGATGAAGTCGAACGCGCCGAGCTGAGTCGCGCGCACGGCCGTCTCGATGGTGCCGTGCCCGCTCATCATCACCACCGGCAGCGACGGATGCGAACGCCTCAGCTCTTCGAGCACGTCGATGCCGTCGCGGCCGGGCATCGCGATGTCGAGCAGCACGACATCGGGCACGCGCTCCCGCACCGCGGCGAGCGCCTTCTCACCGTCTTCGGCGAGCGCGGCGTCGTAGCCTTCATCGGAGAGGATGCCCGACAGCGAGCGACGAATCGCCGACTCGTCGTCCACCACGAGCACGCGCGGCACGTTGTTAGACATATCGCACTGGGAGCTCGACGATGAAGCGCGAGCCGCGCGGCGAGCCGCGCTGCGCGCGCACGTAGCCGTGGTGGTCCGCCACGATGCGCGCGACGATCGCGAGCCCGAGCCCGGTGCCGTGTGGCTTCGTCGAGTAATACGGCTCGAACACGCGCGCACGCTCCTCGTCGCGGATGCCGACGCCGTCGTCCGCCACCTCGACGCGCACCGTCTCGCGCGCCGCATCGTGCCGGGTCGCGACCACCACTTCGCCTGCACCGCCGTTCGCCTGCACCGCGGCACAGGCGTTGTCGATCAGGTTGGTGAGCACACGCCGTAGCTGCTCGCGATCGAAGTCGACTCGCGGCAGGTCGCCCGCACAGTCGGTCTTGAAGCGCACGCCCGGCGCGCCGGAGTAGCTCGCCACCGCTTCCTGCACGAGCGAGTCGAGATCCCCCGGCCGCGGGTTCGCCGACGGCAGCCGTGCGAACTGCGAGAACTCGTTCACGAGCACCTTCATCCCCTCGACGTGACTCGTGATCGTATCCACACACTCGTCGAACACCCGCGCATCCTCGGAGTTCGCAGCGAGTTTCTCGCCGAAGCGGCGGCGGATGCGCTCCGCGGAGAGCTGAATCGGCGTGAGTGGATTCTTGATCTCGTGGGCGATGCGGCGCGCGACTTCGCGCCACGCCGCGCTGCGCTGCGCGCGCACTTCCTGCGTGTAGTCGTCGACCACGACCACGCTGCCGAGCGCCCGCCCTTCCTCGTCCTGCATGCGCGAGACGGTCACGAGCAGCGTCTGCAGCTCGTCGCCGGCGGCGGTGAGCGTTTGCCGCCGGACGCTCTCGCGCAGCCCCGGCCGCGCCTGCGCGAGCAGCTCCTGCACGGTCGTCAGCAGCTCGAGGCGCCCCACCGCGTCGTCGAGCTTGCGGCCGATAGGTGAGGGCGTCTCGGCCACCGCAAACAGCCGCTGCGCCGCGCGGTTCAGCGTGCTGATGCGGCCTTCTGCGTCGATCGAGACGACTGCCGCGTCGATGTTGCGCAGCACGATCTCCATCGTGCGCCGGCGTTGGTCCAGCTCGGCGCGCCCTTGCTCGAGTCGCGCGAGCGCCTCGCGCAGGTCGCTCGTCATGCGGTTGAACGAGCGCACCAGGAACCCGATCTCGTCGTCGGACGCCTCGGCGACGACGACATCGAGATCACCGCGCGCGACCTTTGCGGTTCCCTCCGCGAGCGCGCGAATCGGCCCGGTCACTCCCTTCGCCATGCGTAGGCCCCACCACAGCGCGAACAGCACGGTGACGAGCGAGAGGATCGTCAGCACCAGTGTGAACACGCTGCCGATGCGTTCGGCCAGCGGCTGCACGTTGCGGTATTCGGCGACCGCCGCGCGGATCGCGTCGACTTTGTAGGCGAGCGCCTGCGGGACGAGATGATTCACGACCACGACGCCGACAACCTCGCCCGGGTGGGCGGGATCCGACGACAGGATCGGCACCGCCGCGCGAATCACGTCGCCCGCATCGCCACTCGTCTCGTCGACGCGCGTGCCTTCCTCGCCTTCGAATGCGGCCGCGACGAGCGAGCTCTCGCGCGCAGCG
>JANNKN010000376.1:0-6371 GCA_031396315.1 Deltaproteobacteria bacterium | reverse complement strand
GCGCGCAGCAGCCCCCGCGCCGCCGCAACGCGCGGCGCCCGTACCAAGCTCCCCCTCCGCCCTGCATCACTCTCCCACCGCCCCCATTCAGATCTGCGCCAGCACACCTTCTTCTTCAGTGGCGCGCAAAATCTCCTCGATCGAAGTCACCCCATCGATCACCTTTCTCGCTCCGTCGACGCGCAGCGGTTGCATACCGTGCTCGACGGCCACCTTCTTGATCGTCTTGGAATCCGTGGACTGTGTGATGTGCGCACGAATCGCGTCGTCCACGATCATCAGCTCGAAGATTCCGACTCGGCCCATGTAGCCGGTCTGGTGGCATTGGGCGCAGCCCGCAGCGCGGTAGACGGTCAAGGGCCGGCTCGCGCGCACGCCGATCTCGGCGAGCGACTCGGCGGTGGGCGTGTAGCCGTCGCGGCAATGCGTGCAGAGCACGCGCACGAGGCGCTGCGCGAGCACTGCGAATAGCGACGACGCCACCAAATACGGCTCGACGCCCATGTCGACGAGCCGCGTGATCGCGCTCGGCGCGTCATTCGTATGCAGCGTCGAGAACACGAGGTGGCCCGTCAGTGAGGCTTGAATCGCGATCTCGGCGGTCTCGAGGTCGCGGATCTCACCGACCAGAATGATGTTCGGGTTCTGGCGCAGCACCGAGCGCAGCGCGTTCGCGAAGGTCAGGCCGACTTTGTTGTTGACTTCGATCTGACCTACGCCCGGCAGCTGGATCTCGACCGGGTCGTCGATCGTGATGATCGCGCGGTCGATGGTATTCACGCGGGAGAGGGCGCCGTAGAGCGTGGTCGTCTTGCCCGAGCCGGTGGGACCCGTAACAAGTACGATGCCATTCGGACGCTTGATCAAGCGCTCCCAGGTCGCGAGCTGCTTCTCGCTGAAGCCGAGCCGCGCGAGGTCGAGCATCTCCGACGTGCGCGGCAAGAGGCGCAGCACGACGCGCTCGCCGTACGTCACGGGCACGGTGCTGAGCCGCACGTCGTAGTCGCGGCCCGCGATCTTCAGGCGGATGCGGCCATCCTGCGGGATTCGCTTTTCGGCGATGTCGACGCCGCCGAGGATTTTGATGCGCGACACGATCGATGGCATGAGCGCCTTCGGCAGCGGTGCCACCGGCTCGTAGAGCACGTTGTCACAGCGAAAGCGCACTCGTAGATCGCGCTCGAAGGGCTCGATGTGGATGTCGCTCGCGCGCTCCTTCACCGCCTGCTGGAGCAGTGAATCGACGAGTCGCACGATCGGCGCGTCGTCCTGCGACTCGAGCAAATCCTGCGGCTCGGCGGAGATCTCGCTCGCGACGGCGGCGAAATCCTCGTGGGCCTCATCGACGATCGAGTCGATCGAGCCGGTGCCGCGGTCGTAGACCTGATTGATTGCGGTCAGCACGCGGCCGCGTGTGGTCAACTCGGTTTCGATCTCGGCCCCGTCGAAGAGCAGGCGCAGATCGTCGAGGGCGCCCGTGTCGAACGGATCGGAGATCGCAACGCGCACGCCCGTCTCGGTGCGCGCGAGCGGTACGAGGCCGTGGGCCTTCGCGAACGCGATCGGCACGCGGGCAGTGAGCTCGGGCTCGACTTCGGAAGCGAGCAGCTCGCCGTGCATCGGCATGCCGAACTGCTGCGCCAGTACTTGCAGCACTTCCTCTTCGCGCAGATGGCCGAGCTCGACGATCGCGTCGGTGAGGCGGCCGCCTTTCTCTTGCTGGCGGCGCACCGCCTCCTCGAGCTGCTCGAGGCGCAGCCGAGTCGTGCGCAGCAGCACCTCGCGCAGCGCGAGGCGTTGGCCGCCGCCGGCGGCCGCAGCGCTCACGGTTTCGCCTCGCGGACGAGCATCACCTTCGGTGCGAGCCCGAAGGCTTCGGCCACGGCGGCGGCCTTGTCCTCGGCCGCCTCGGTGGTGTCGAACGGCCCGAGGTGCACTTCGTAGAGCACTGTGCCCGAGTGCTGCTCGGTGGTGAGCGTGCCGTCGTAGCCCGCGTCGATCAGCTGCTGGAGCGTCGCCATCGCGGCGCCTTCGTCGCCAAAGGTCGCGGCGAGCAAGCCGTAGCGCGGCCCGCCTTCGGCGCGTCCAGCGTCGGCCATGGCGGCGGCTTCGCGTTCCGCGGTCGAGGCGGCTTCGAGCTCGCTCAGCGCTTCGACCGGGTAGCGCTCGCGGAGCTCGCGCAGCGCGGTGCGCACCGGGTTGTGGCCGCTGTAATCCGGTACCGGGACGCCGTTCTCGGCGGCTTCTTCGGCCATGCGATCCGCCTCGGCGCGCTCTCGCGCCGAGAGCTGCAGCGCGTCCTCGGAGCCCTGCCAGAATTCCTCGCGCTTGCGGATCGTCTCGGCGCTGTGATCGGCGCCGGTACGAATGATGTGCGGCGTGAGGAAGATCAGCAGGTTCGTCTTGCGGACGTTGTCGTCCGTGGACTTGAAGAGCCAGCCGAGTACCGGGATGTCGCCGAGCCAGGGAACCTTTGATTCGACCTCGGAGTTCGTCTCATCGATCAGCCCGCCAATTACGACGGTCTCGTGATCGGCCACGATCACCGAGTTCTCGACTTTGCGGCTCGTCAGGCTAGGGCCGACATCGCTCACGTTGCCCACCGCACTCGCGCTGAGCGTCACCAAGCCGGTGATCTCCTGGAACAGCTTGAGACGCAGGCTGTCGCCTTCGGAAATTTGCGGCGTCACGCGCAAGGTGATGCCGACGTCGAGGCGCTCGACGTTCACGCTCGAGGCCAGCCCTCCATTCCCCGTTCCCTGCGCGGACTCCACGCGGCTCGTGATGATGGGGATGTTGGTGCCGACCTTGATCTCTGCTTGCTCGTTGTCGAGCGTCAGGATGTGCGGTGCGGAGAGCACGTTCGTGCCCGTCGCAGTCGCGCTCGCGCGAATCAGCGCTTGGATCAACGTGTCGCCCATCGCGAAGCTGCCGCCGGCCACGAAGCTCGAGCCGGCGGCGGCGGCGAGTAGGTTTTGCAGGAGCTGCGGCGTGACGATCGGACCGGTCGGCGCGGTCGTGCCCCCGACGACACCTGCGTCCTGGCTGTCGCCATCCGAGAGCGACCCGATCGTGTAGTTGTTGTCGCCGTTGAACACGCGTGCGAGACCGGTGAAGCCGAGCGCGGTACCGTCGGAGACGTCGACCTCGAGGATCAGCGCCTCCACCAACACCTGCGGCCGCGGCGTGTCGAGCTTCGCGATCACCTCGGAGATCGCGTTGAAGCCCTCGACGCTTGCCTGGATCACCAGGGAGTTGGTCGGCGCATCGGGCGTGACGACGAGCCCGCCTTCGGACAACTCGGTGACCGCCGCGCGCAAGTTCCCGACCGGCGCACCACCGCTGATCGCAACGTTGCCGCCGCCCGCTGGCGCGCCCGATTGCCCGCTCAGCAGCTGAGAGAGCGTGGTCGCGAGCTCCTCGGCGTCGGCGTGTTTCAAGCGATACACGTGGATGCGCCCGCCGCCTTCCGCCTTCACGTCGAGCCGCGCGATGGCCTCCTTGATCTCTGCGGTGCGTTGCCGCGACGCGAGCACGAGCAGCGAGTTCGTGCGCGGATCCGTAATGATTCGCGCGTGCGAGCCGGGGCCGGCGTCACCGGGTTGTGGCACGCCCTGGGGCACGGGCTGCAGCGCGCGACGCTGGCGCGAAGTCGCTCCTCCGACGCCGCCACCACCGCCGACGCTCGAGACTTCGGCGAAGAAGATCTCCGAGAGCTGTTCCGCGAGCGTCGCGGCGTCGGCGTGATTCAAGTGAACGACGCTGAGCTCTTCCTTGTACGTCTCGACGTCGATGTCGCGCAGGATGTCGAGAATGCGCGAGATGTTCGTGCCGCTGTCGGTCAGGATGATCATGTTGGTCGGCGCATACGCGACCATCGACGCGTCTTTCGAGACGAGCGGCTTCAGCGTGTTCGAGATCGCCTCGGCGTCGATGTACCGCAGCGGAATCAAGCGCGTGATGAAGCGGTCGCTGCCCGGGGGCGTGCCGCGCACCGTCTCGACGTTCGTCTCTTTGGCTTCGCGCAGCGGGATGATCTTGATCGAGCCGCCCGGCGCGCGAACCGTCGTGAAGCCCTTCACCTGGAGGACGGACTCGAAGACGGCGTAGGCCTCGTCGAGCGTCACGCAGGCCGGCGAGACGATCGTGACGCGTCCGCGCACACGGTCGTCGTAAATGAAATTCTTGCCCGTGTACTGCGACATCGCATCGATCACGACGTTCAGCTCTTGGTCCGGGATGTTGAGCTTGACCTGGCCAGGCGGGCACTCGCTCGCTTGCGCGAACGCCGGCTCTGCCGCCGCCAACGCGACGAGCCAGCCGAGCGCGGCCACGGCGTGCGCGATGCGAGCCAGGTGGTGACGAATTGCGTTCTGCATGGCCCCTCTTCGGCGCGCTCGCGGCGACGAGATCATTGAGCGACGTAGCTGAGCTCGCGAACCTGTTGGTCGCGGCCCTGCACAGTGACGCGGAGCTCGCCGCCCGCGGAGAATTCTTGCAGCAGGCGCTGGCCGTCCTCGGGCGTCGAGACCGTCACTCCGTTCACCTGCGTCACGGTGTCGCCGTCCTGAATGCCCACCTGTGCGAACAGGCTGCCCGGTCGGATCGCATTTAGCTGCACGCCGATCATCTTGCCCTTGTCGTAGCGGGGGAGGATGCGCGCTTGCGAATAGAGCGCGGCGGGGTTCTGGGCAGCGCTCTCGACTTCGCCGCGCGGTACGGCGAAGCGATTCTCCGCGAGTTGCTGTACCTGCGCCGCGACCGCGCGGCCTCGCCCCAGCGTGGCTCGCGAGGGCGCGGCGGAGCTCGCGGCACCACCCGCGAGCCCGGTGCAGGCGCTCATCCCTTCGAGCACGAGCTCCTCGCGGCGGTTCTGGTTCTCGAGCACGACGCGACAGCGCTCGACGCGCTGCAGGACGACTGCGCCGAACTGGCATTCCTGGTACGGACTCGGCCGGCAGAGCGGATCGTTCACCCGGGCGATCAGGTGCTGACGGCTCCCCGAATCCTCGAACGCGGCCCAAGAGGCGTCGCCGGCTGCGAGGGTTGCGAGCAGACGCAGCGGAAGCCGCGTCTTGTCGTAGCTCTCGGTGGCATCGACCGGCGTCGGGTCCAGCGTGTCGGCGTTGAACAAGTTGCGCACGATGATCACGGAGCGATCCGACCAGGTCTTCTCTGCCGGGGCTGAACGCGGCGCGGGAGGTGGGCCGCCCAGTTCGACCTCGGTGAGTACGCCTTCGGCTACCTGCGCCACGGCGAGCCCCGTCAGCGCCAACGCGCCGATCCCGAGCAGCCAATTCAG
Organism: Deltaproteobacteria bacterium; assembly: GCA_031396315.1. Classification (GTDB taxonomy): domain Bacteria; phylum Myxococcota_A; class UBA9160; order UBA9160; family UBA6930; genus VGRF01. Next base: position 1,069 of record JANNKN010000376.1, on the reverse strand, counting down.
GGCGGTGATCCACGGTCGCTTCATGGGCACTCTCGGCAGGGAACTAAGGCCGCCGCTCGGCGACTCGAGGGCGTCGAAGGGCCGCGCAGTATATCCGCGAGGATTTCAACAAAGCCGTGAGATCGCTCGCGATTTCGTGACGAAACGAGCCTCCCGCGCGGTCGATCCGTGCGCCCGCGCACTGCGTCGCCTCGGTTGCGTTCGTCCACGTCCGAACCCTCTCGCGCCCGCTTCGTTTCCCGAGCGGCGGTCCCGCGTTGGGGCCTCCCTTGCCGTTCGCTGCGTCTCATCGGCGAGCGGGCTTGCGCATCGGAGAGCGAATCCGGCGCCCAGTCGGGCGCCGCGGGCCCTCGCGCCGGGGTTTCGTCGGGTTTTTCTTTGACACCCCAGGCGCTCGGCACAGCCTTCGTGCCAGTTCGCAACCGGAGGGCGCTCGCGTCATGGCGGAAGGCAAAATCATCGGCATCGACCTCGGCACCACGAATTCGTGCGTGGCCGTGATGGAAGGCGGGCAGCCCGTCGTCATCACCAACGAGGAGGGTGGGCGCACGACCCCTTCGGTCGTCGGCTTCACGGACGACGGCGAGCGCCTGGTGGGCGCCGTCGCCAAGCGGCAGGCCGTCACGAACCCGAAGCGCACCGTGTACTCGATCAAGCGCTTCATGGGCCGGCGCATGGCCGAGGTCCCCGAAGAGATCCGGCTCGTGCCCTACCAGGTGACGCAGGGCAAGGAAGGCACCGCGGCGGTCGACATCGACGGTCGCTCGTTCTCGCCGCCCGAGATTTCGGCGATGATCCTGCAGAAACTGAAGAAGGCGGCAGAGGATTACCTCGGCCAGCCCGTAACGGGCGCCGTCATCACCGTGCCGGCCTACTTCAATGACGCGCAGCGCCAGGCCACCAAGGACGCCGGCAAGATCGCCGGGCTGGACGTGAAGCGCATCATCAACGATCCCACCGCCGCGGCGCTCGCCTACGGCATGGACAAGAAGAAGGACGAGAAGATCGCCGTCTACGACTTTGGCGGCGGCACCTTCGACATCTCGATCCTCGAAGTGGGCGAGAACGT
>JANNKN010000375.1:0-1245 GCA_031396315.1 Deltaproteobacteria bacterium | reverse complement strand
TGTTCGAGCTCGGTGATTTTCGCGGGCGGATCGCCGAGGCAGTGGCGAAGGCGGCGGCTGGCGCGGCGGCGAGCCCAGCCTCGAAGCCTCGAAAGCGAAAACGCCCGAGAAGTCGAGGACTTCCCGGACGATGAAGTGGAGCGCGAGACCGGGTTCGAACCGGCGACATCCACGTTGGCAACGTGGTGCTCTACCAACTGAGCTACTCGCGCGAAGGCGGTCGACGATAGGCGACGGCGTTGGGGGCGTCTAGGCCGGGAGCTGCGTCCGAAGGCGTCTGCGCCCGCGCCGATTACAGCTTTCGCACGCGCTCGCGGCCTTCCTTGACGTTGCGCGTCGCGTTGCGCGTGTCGTAAATGCGGTGCGCGAGGCGCACCACGCGGGCGTAGTCGATGCTGCTGTGATCGGTGAGGATCACCACGAGGTCGGCGCCCGAGATCTCCTCATCGGTGAGGTCGACGCTCTTCAGCGTGTGGCTCTCGATGCGCATCTCGGAGACGTGCGGGTCGTGGTATCGCACGTCGCCGCCGCGCTCGAGCAACAGCTTCGTGATGTCGAGGGCCGGCGACTCGCGCACGTCCGAGACATCCGCTTTGTAGGCGACACCGAGCAATAACAACTTCGCGCCGTTCACCGCGAGCCGCTCTTCGTTGAGCAGCGACGTGATCTTCTCGCCCACGTACTCCGGCATGTGGCCGTTCACGTCGGTCGCGAGCTCGATGAAGCGCGCGGTGAAGTTCAGCGACTTCATCTTCCACGACAGGTACGTCGGATCGACCGGAATGCAGTGGCCGCCGAGGCCCGGGCCCGGCGTGAACTTCATGAAGCCGTAGGGCTTGGTCGCGGCCGCGTCGATCACTTCCCAGACATCGAGGCCGAGCCGGTCACACATCAGCGCGACTTCATTGACGAGCCCGATGTTGATTGCGCGGAAGGTGTTCTCGAGCAGCTTCACCATCTCGGCGGCTTGCGTCGACGAAACGGGCACGACCTTGTCGAACACCGTCGAGAAGACTTGCGCGGCGAGCTCGCCCGCCAGCGGCGTCTCGCCGCCGACCACCTTCGGCACGTCGCGCACCTTGAACTTCTTGTTCGCCGGGTCGATGCGCTCCGGTGCGAACGCGACGCCGAAATCGACGCCGCACTTCATGCCCGAGCTCTCGAGGTGTGGGACGTAGAGCTCTTTGGTCGTGCCCGGGTAGGTCGTGCTGCCGAGGATCACGAGCTGGCCGCTGCGCAGGCGCC
>JANNKN010000312.1:0-5939 GCA_031396315.1 Deltaproteobacteria bacterium | reverse complement strand
GATCAGAATCTCGTACAGATTCTCATCGAGCGTGTCGGCGTCGATACCGAGCGCGAGGGTCGCGTGGGCCTGCGGATCCATGTCGACCACCGTTGCAAACCTCGCCGGCGCGCTCGCGGAGCAAGGCTCGCGCGTGCTCGTGGTCGACATGGATCCGCAGGCCCACGCGACCCTCGCGCTCGGTATCGACGCCGACACGCTCGATGAGAATCTGTACGAGATTCTGATCGAGCCGCTCGGCTCCCCAGGCGCGGCGCGGCTCGCGAAGATCGTGAAGACGCACTCGGATCGCCTGCACCTTGCACCGTCGGGCATCGTGCTCTCGGCGCTCGAGCAGAAGCTCACCGCAGAGCGCGCCGAGGGGCGCACGGAGCGCCTCGCAGGCGCGCTCGCCAGCGTCGCAGACGACTACGATTACGCCTTGATCGACTGCCCACCCAACGTAGGTGTGCTCACGTTCAATGCGCTGCGCGCCGCGAGCGAGGTGATCGTTCCGCTCGAGACGAGCGAGTTCGCGGTGCACGGCGTGCAGAAGTTGCTCGAGACGATCGCGCTGCTCGCGGATCGCGTCGGCCACACGCTCGACGTGCGCATCCTTTCGACGCTCTACGACGGACGCACGCGCTACGCGCGCGAGACGCTGAGCGAAATTCGCGCGCTCTTCCCGGAGTTGTGCTTCGACACAGTGATTCGCATGAACGTGAAGCTGCGCGAGGCGGCGCGGCACGGACAGCCGATCCAAACGTTCGCACCGCGCGCGGCGGGCGCGCAGGACTACGCGGCGCTCGCCCTCGAAGTGACGCTCGGGCGACCCGCGGAGAAGGTGGAGCAGCCCGCCGCCGGCGCACCGCCGCGCGAAGTCACCATCTCGTTTCGCGACGGCAGCGCCCACGACGTCCGCATCGCGGGCGACTTCAACGGCTGGGTGCCCGACAAGGACGTGCGCTCGCGCCTGCACGTGGTGGGACGCGAACGCGTGTGGACCAAGGTGCTGACGCTCCCGCCCGGCACCTACCGGTACCGGTACCTCGTCGATGGCGAGTGGCGTGAAGATCCCGCGAACCCCGAGTACGCGACCGCGCCGCTCGGGGGCCGGCACTCCGTTCTCAAAGTGCGCTGAGCCGCGGCTCCATGGCGCGTGGCCTGGGCGAAGTCCTCGACGTTTATCTCGGCGGCCCGCCCCCAACAGAACGCGGCCGCACGCTGCTGATCCCGCTCGATCGGAGTGCGCGAATCGCCGCGGGCGTCGCGGTACGAATCGTCGAGTCCCTGTATGCGAGCGGCTTCGGGATCGGCCTCGAGGCGGCCGATCCGCCCGCCCGCGCACTCTGCGGCGCGCCTCCCGTGCATGCCGGACGGTTGAGGGTCCAGATCGCGACCGGCCCCGGAACCGTCCGTCCCGACGGGATTCTCGTGATCCTCGCGGGGGGCCCCAGCGCGGTTTGGGCCAGCGCACGGGCCTGGACCTGCCTCGCTTCGCCGGCTCCCATGGCGATGCTCCAGATCGGCGCTCGAGACGACGAGCGGCCGCACTGGCTCGCTGCCGAGACTGGCGGCGTGTGGCTCGCAACGATCCCGGAGAGCGACGCGATGCGAGCCGCCCTCGGACTGCGTTGCCAGGCGGTCGAACGGGCTGCGGCGACGGTTGCGGGCTGGCTTTCGAGAACGCTCAGCCCGTTCTAGACGACCGGCGCGCGAGCCCCCTGGGGCCTTCTCCCCTGCCCAAAAGCGCGCGTGGTGACTTTTTTTGTCACCTCGCCCGCGGAGGTGGCCACAACACGCTCGGGGGCAGTGGCAAATCTGCACGCTTGGGAAGCGGAAGGGGAAGCGGGATATGGCGGATTCGGCGAGTGCGGCTCGGGCCTTGGTCACGGATGAGCAGTTAGTCGAGCAGGTGCGCGGTGGAGATCGCGAGGCGTTCGAGGCCCTCTACCGCAAGTTCTTCCCGCGCATCTATCGCTTCGTACAAAAGCGGATGGGCAATCGCGCGGACGTCGAGGAAACGGTCCAAGAGATTTTCATCGCGACGTTCTCTTCACTCGGGGCGTTCCGCGGTGAGGCGCCCTTCGGCGCTTGGGTCTACGGCCTCGCGCGTCGCACGATCGCGAACCGCTTCAAGCGCAAGCGCGCCGAGACGATTCCCTGGAACGACGCGGACATCACGCTCTCCGATGCCGCGAGTGCGGTGCATGAGGACGCGAATGCGCCTGATCCGCACGCCGCCTACGAGCGCAGCGAGCGGCTCGCGCAGATCGAATCCGCGGCGCAGCAACTCTCCCCGTCGCAGTGGGAGTACTTCCGCTTACACCATTTGGAAGACGTCCCGATCGAGGACATCGCTCGCCAGGCTCACCTGAGCCGCGATGCGGTGAAGTCGCACCTGTATCGCGCGCGCAAGCTGTTATTGGCGCGCTAGTTCGCGCGTGAACGCGCTCTCGATCACAGCGCAGGTCGGCGAGCCGCTGGCAGCCTGGTTCTCGGCGGAGACGCCGGGTGTGCGGGTCATGGAGCAGCGCTTCGAATGCGCAAGCTACGGCGATCGCGTGAGCGGCCGCTGCTGGCGTCCAGAGCGAGCGGCGACTGCGCTCGTGCTCGCGGTGCACGATCTCGCGCGTGACACGCACGACCCGGCGCTCTCGGCTGCTGCCAACGGCTGGGCGAGCGCGGGCTGGGCAACCGCGGCGATCGACCTCCCGCTCCACGGCGAGCGCCACAACGCGAAACTCTCGCGCCGTGCCATCGCCGCGAGCGCCCCCGGTGCCGATGCCGACCGCGCACTCTGGCTGGGCCTGCTCGCGCAGGCCGTGCGCGACCTCGCGCGCGCACTCGATGCACTCGCGACGCGAGGTGCGCTGCCGCCCGTCGTGTGCGTCGGCTTTGGTGAGGCAGCCCCGATCGCGCTCGCGTTCGCGAGCCTCGACGCGCGCGTGCGACAGGCCGCGGCGCTCGGGTCGCCGCGCGAGCTGGCGATCGACCTCGGGGCACATCCGGCAAAAGCGCTCGCGTGGATCGCGCGGCCCGACGATCTCCAGCTCGCGCACTGAAGCGCGGGTGTCCTCCGCGGCGGGCGCCTGCTAACGCATCGTCCCACCGCCCCACCCGAGGATCGCATGACCCTTCGCGCGCTCTCACTCACACTGATTACGGCCGCCGTGCTCTCCGCGTGCAATGGCAACGCGCAGGGCGTGATCGACGAGAGCGCCGGTACGCCGGTCGCCACCGTAGGCGGCACGACGATCACACAGGGCGAGCTCGACGCGTGGATCAAAGAGGAGCTCTGGCGGACGCAAACCGAGGACGGAAACGCCACCAAGGTCTTCAGCCTGCGCCAACGCGGCCTCGATCGCATGATCGACCAGCGCCTGATCGACGCCGAAGCGGCGAAACGGGCCGTCGATGCGGATGCACTGCTCGACGCAGAAGCCGCCAAGCGCGTGCAGATCAGCGATGCGGAGGTGAAGGCGTTCTTCGATCAGCACGCCGGCCAATGGGGGGATCGCACGCTCGAGACCGAGAGCCCGGGCATCCGGTCCTTCTTGGAGCGTGAGAAGGGCACTGAGGCCGCGCAGGCGTTCGTTGCGGAACTGCGCGCAGCCGCGCAAGTGGAGATGCTGCTCGAGCAGCCGCGCGTCGCGATCGCCGGTCAGGGCCACGCGAAGGGACCGGAAGGCGCGACCGTTACGGTGATCGAGTTCAGCGACTACGAGTGCCCGTTCTGCCGCCGCGCGGAGCCGGTCGTCGAGCAGATGTTGAAGGAGTACGCGGGCAAGGTGCGGTTCGAGTACCGCCACTTCCCGCTCGAGAGCATCCACCCGAAGGCGCGCCCGGCAGCCGAGGCCGCAGCCTGCGCCGACGAGCAGGGCCAATTTTGGGCGTACCACGCGCTGCTCATCAGCGGTGATGGCGGCGCACTCGAATCGACACAGCTGCTCGCGAGCGCCGCGAAGGTGGGACTCGACGCGAACGCGTTCCAGGCCTGCATTGCGAGCGGCCGCAGTCGCACGCGCGTCGACGCAGATCTGGCGGCCGGCAAAGCAGCGGGCGTGACCGGCACGCCGGCATTCTTCGTGAACGGCGTGCCGCTCTCGGGCGCGATCCCGATCGAGGAGTTCCGGCGCGCGATCGACGCCGAGCTGGCGGGAGCTGCCAAGAGCTGACGCGCAGCCGCTACGCGTGGCCGCCGATGCGCGCGAGCAGCGCGTCGCGCTCCGTGGCCATGCGCGCGGGCGTCTTCGCCTCGAGGTTCAGGCGGAGCAGCGGCTCGGTGTTCGACGGACGCAAGTTGAACCACCAGTCGTCGTAGCGAACCAGCAGGCCGTCGAGCCGCGACGTCTCGGGCGCGCCGGCGTGCTCCAGCGCCACCGCCTCGATGATCGCCTGCGCGTCGCCGACGTGGCGGTTGATCTCGCCGCTCGCGCTGTAGCGGCGCAGCGGCGCGATCAGGGTCGAGAGCGGCTGCTTCGCGCGCGAGAGTTCACTCGCGAGCGCAACGAACGCGGCGATTCCGTCGTCGGCGACGAGGCTTTCCGAGAAGCGGAAATAAAAATGCCCAGAGAGCTCGCCCGCGAACACCGCGCCGGTCTCGCGCATCTGCGCCTTCACGAACGAATGGCCGACGCGGCACATCAGCGGAACGCCGCCCGCCGCGCGGATCTCCTCGGCGGTGGCCCAGCTCGAGCGCAAGTCGTAGAGCACGGTGCCGCCGGGGCGCTTCGTGAGCTGGCCGCGCGCGAGCAGCCCAGTCATTAGGTCCGACGCCACCGGCTCGCCGCGCTCGTCCACGAACACCGCGCGATCCGCGTCGCCATCGAAGGCGACGCCGAAGTCTGCGCCGCTGCGTTTCACGGCCGCACTCACATCGCGCAAATTCTCGAGCTTCAGCGGATCCGCCGGGTGATTGGGGAAGCGGCCGTCGGGCTCGAAGTAGAGCCGCTCGACTCGCAGTGGAATGCGCGCGAGGAGCGGCTCGAGGCCCACCGCGGCCATGCCGTTCGCGCAATCGATCGCGACGTGCAACGGCGCGATCTCGCCGCTCGCGATCGCGAGCGCGTGCCGCACGTAAGCGTCGACGACGTCCTTGCTCTCACGCCCGCCGCGGCGAGCGGCCGGAACGGGCTGCGCCTCGCCCGCGAAGCGCTCGATCTCGCGGAGCCCGCTCGCTTCGCCGACCGGCACGGCGCTGCGGCCACAGATCTTCATGCCGTTGTACTGCGCCGCGTTGTGCGACGCGGTCAGCATGATGCCGCCGTCTGCTCCGAGTGCATCGACCGCGAAGTAGAGCATCGGCGTGGCGGCGAGGCCGATGTCGAGCACCGTCGCGCCCTCTTCGCGCGCGCCGCGCACGAGCGCCTCCCCGAGCTCGGGCGAATGGGTGCGCGCGTCGCGGCCGATCACGATGCGCTGCGCGCGCAGATAGCGCGCGGCCGCGCGACCGATGCGATAGGCGGAGTCCGCGTCCAGCTCGGTCGGGACCACGCCACGGATGTCATAAGCCTTGAAGATGGACACAGTCGTGCAACTTACCCGCAATCGGGACCGCGCGGGGCGTCGTTGACCGCTTCAAGTTCGCGGGTCAAGCTCCGAAGCATGCCTGGCATTCCCGAACTCATGATCATCTTGGTGATTGTGTTTCTCGTCTTCGGCGCGCGACGCCTGCCGGAAATCGGCGCGGGGCTCGGGAACGCGATCCGCAATTTCCGTTCCGGTCTCTCCGCCAAGGACGAGATCGACGTCACTCCGAAGAAAGAGGAAGTGTCGGACGGGAAGAAGTCGTAGCGCTCACCGTCGGCTCGCCGTCTCCGGTGGCCACGACCGCGGGTGCAGGTTCCCGCTCCCTCGTCAGTGCGAGGCTCGTGCCGCCAGCCGGCAGCGGCTCGAACACGGCTTCGAACGCACCGCCCGCCGCAATGCCTAGCGCGTGAGCCTCGTGCGCTGCGCGC
>JANNKN010000311.1:0-1335 GCA_031396315.1 Deltaproteobacteria bacterium | reverse complement strand
TGTGGATCACATATTTGTAGATCTGCATGTGATCGGCGGCCATGGTGAGCGGCTGGAACTTGGTGCCGAGCTCGTGCTGGGCGGAGGTCGCCGCCACGCGGCCCCATCTCGGTGCCCCACAGCTCGCCGGTGCGCGCGTCGAACTCGAGGCCCTGCGGGCTGCGGTGTCCGTAGCTCCAAATGCTCGGCATCGCGCCCGGGCGCGCGACGAACGGATTGTCCGCGGGAATGCGCCCGTCGTCGTGAACGCGGTGAATCTTCCCGTAGGGCGTGCCGAGGTCTTGGATTCCGACGTGCTCGCCCGCGCCCTTCATCCCGACGCTGACGAACACATAGCCATCCGACGAGAACGCCAGCCGCCCTCCGGCCGCGATGTCTGGCACCGGGCTGTAGAACTCCTGCGCGACGCTCCAGATCACCTCTTCATCGACCCAGTTGCCGTCGCGGATTCGCCCGCGGACCAGGCGAATCATCGTCTTCGGGACGAACGCGTCCCCGTCGGCTTTGCACTCCGCGCAGAGGTCCGTGTGCACAAGGTAGATCCAGCCGTTCTGCGCGTAGTTCGGATGCGGCGCCACGTCGAGCAGCCAGCCGACGCCGTACTTGAGGCCGTTCATCGTGAAACCGGAATCGCTCGTCTCGGGCGTGCCGGCGATCGGCGCGGAGCGCGTTCCGTCGGGCGAGACGATCGACAGGCCCTTCACCTTCTCGGTGACGAGCAGCGTGCCGTCCGGCAACGGCGCGATCGCGAACACCAGCGGATCGAGCCCCGTCGCGACCGGCTCGATGCGGAACGGCACGAGCTCCGACGCGACCGGCTCGGTCGGGATCGCGAGCGGCTTGTCGACCTTGAAGTCGATCATCCTCCGGCCCACGCGCCGCTCGGCGACGAGGATCGCGAGCCCGCGGATCTGCGCGTCGTTCAGCACGCCCGACCAGCCCGGCATGCCGCGCTCGGGGAATCCGCTCGCGATGCTGGCCGACAGCTGAGCGACGGTGTCGCCGTTCGTGAGCGCGCGCCCGACCAGCGCCGGACCTTGGGCTGCGCCTTCGAACGACTCGCCGTGGCACACGGCGCACTGCTCCGCGTAGAGCGGCACGAACGGGTCCGGCGGACGTGTTAGGACGTAGACGCCAACGCCCACTAAGAAGAGCACGAGCGCCCCGAACACGATTCCCGCGATCTTGAGCGCTCGCTTCAGGCGCGTGGCGAATCTCCTGGCCGCGCGGATCGCGGCGCGCGTGAATGATTAGGCGCCGTACTACGCGCGCTCAATCGCGCGGAGCCAACTCGAACAGCCAGAGATACCCGGACGTCACGGCTTCCATCGGGAT
>JANNKN010000244.1:0-3301 GCA_031396315.1 Deltaproteobacteria bacterium | reverse complement strand
CGCGTGATCATCCAGCGCCAGAGCTGCACGACCAGATCAATTACGGTGGGCTGATGCGCCGCGGCGATCTCGCGCAGATCGGCCTCGGCCTCACGCAGCACGTCTTCTGCGCCGCGCCCGAGGCGGCTCGCGAGCAGCGCGATCTCGCCGCGAAACACTGGGCGCGCGAGGATCTCCTCGCGCACGAAGCGCGGGATCTTGTAGCGCGCGCCGCGCAGGCGACGCTCGGCGCGCTCGAGCGCGAGATGCGCCCTTCGCACCACGAACTCCGCGAAGCCGAGCGTTGCACCACTCTCCGCGGCGGTGTTACGGCGCCAGCGCTCGCGCAGCTCCGACGCGTGTGCGGGCTCGCCCGCGACGATCCGGCAGCGCTGCGGTGCGAGGCTCAGGATCAGGCGCTCGCGCACGCGATCCGGGTCGCGCGGGTCGCCAGCCCACAACAAGTCCGAGAGCCGAGCAGCCCGCACGCCTTTGCGCCTTGGCGCGAGCCACACGATGCGCAGCGGCGCGAACAGTGCGTCGTCGCCGGCCGCGAGCGCGGCCTCGAGGTCGAGCCCGACCGCGCCGCGCTTCCGGCGCGTAGCCGGAATCGCCAATGCCTCCGCGAGCGCCCCTTCTGGGCGCGCGCGCTCGATCCACTCGCGCAACAGGCGCTCCTCGAGCGAACTCGCGGCGTCGAGCAGGAACACGACACGTCCGTTCGCGGCGGGATAGGAGGGCTCGTCGCGCTGCGATCCGCTCCGGCCCGCTGCGCCGCTCGCGTCTTCGGCGAGCAGCGGCAGGCTCCCTTGGCGCGAATCGCTCGAGCTCATTGGGCCGACGCGGCATTGAACGCGAGGGCCAGCTCGGCGAGCGCGCGTACGCCCGTCGCGAGCCCGCGCTCGTCGACCACGAAGTTCGGCGAGTGATTCGGATGCGCCTCGGCCGCCGGCGTCTTCGGATCGCGGATGCCGAGCCACACGAACATGCCCGGCACGCGGTTCGCGAAGTACGAGAAATCCTCGGCCGTCGTCGTCGCGCGGCCGGTGCGCACCTTGTCTGCGCCGAACGCGCGCTCGAGCACGCCGCGTCCCCAGCCCGTCAGGGTGGGGTCGTTCGTGAGCACGCCGTAGCCGCGAACGATCTCGACCTCCGCGCTCGCTCCGCTGGCCTCGGCGGTCTTCGCGGCCGTGCGCTCGATCTTCGCGTGCAGCGCCGTGCGGGCGGCTTCGTCGAACGTGCGGATCGTGCCGATCAGCTCGACCTCGGCGGGAATGATGTTGTTGCGGACGCCGCCGTGGATTGCGCCGACGGTCACGATCGCCGGCAAGGAGACGTCGAGCTCGCGCGCGGGCAGCGCCTCGATTGCGAGCACGATGCGGGCTGCGACGGGGATCGGGTCGATGCCCGCCCACGGCATCGCGCCGTGGGTTTGGCGCCCCTTCACCAGGATGCGGAAGCGATCCGAGGCCGCCATCGCAGGCCCCGAGACGACACTCATCTCGCCCGCGACGTCTTCGGCGCCGACGTGCAGGCCGAACACGCCATCGGGCTTCGGATCGTCGAACGCGCCGTCCGCGAGCATCGCCTCGGCGCCGCCCGTCTCGGCCGCGCCGCCGCCTTCCTCCGCGGGCTGGAACAGGAACACCACCGTGCCGGGCAACTCGTCGCGCATGCTCGCGAGCACTTCGGCCGCGCCTAACAGCATCGCGACATGCGTGTCGTGTCCGCAGGCGTGCATCACGCCCACCTCTTGCCCGTTGTACGTGGTGCGCACTTTCGATGCGAACGGCAGGCCGGTCTGCTCGGTGACGGGCAGCGCATCCATGTCCGCGCGCAGCGCCACGGTGCGCCCGGGCCTCCCGCCGCGCAGCACGCCGACCACACCGGTTTTGCCGACGCCCTCGCGCACCTCGATCCTGAGCGAGCGCAGACGTTTGGCGACGAGCGCCGCAGTGCGCTTCTCGAGGAACCCGAGCTCGGGGTTCGCGTGGATCTCGCGGCGCGTCTCGATCACGCGCGCCTCGGCCTTGGCGACCCGCGCCGCGAGCTCGTCGCCCGCGAACGCGGTGCTCGCCATGAGAAGAGCGACCGACGAGCAGAGGACGGCACGATGCATTGCGGAACCTCGCAGCAATCCGCCCAGTCTATCTGCGCGTAGTCGGTCGCCGCCCAAGTTCGCGGGCCCATCCGACCCGAGAGCGTCGTAGACTCGCCAAACCACTGAGGGCTCGAGCTTTGCCGTCGGACCTGAGATTCCCGCGCGAGGCCTGGCTGACCCTGCTCGCGGGCGTTGCTTGGTTCGTTCTTGCCCGCGAAAGCGTCGGCGGTCTCGCGCTCGCGCTGCTGCCCGGCACGCTGCTGATCGCGAGCGGCGGGGCGACGCTGCTCGCACTCGGCGAGCCCCGCCTGCGCGATCTCGGTGCCGTCGGCGGGGGGCTCGGATTCGTGCTCGCGCTGCCAGCCGCGTTCGCGATCGGACTCGCGCCGAGTGCGCTACTCGCACTCCTCTCCGCGGGCGCCTTCGCCGCGGCGGGTGCATTCACCGCGCGCACGAGCGAGGGGACGGAAGGCATCGATTCCCCGCCGCGCACGCTGCGGCTGCACAGCGAGATTGCGCTCGACCAAGCGGTCCGCGGCTCGATGCTGCTGCTGATTCCCTTCCATCGCGCGGGCGAGCATGCGCGGCTCGCGAGCGAGCTGCGCGAGGCGGGAGAGTTATGGCGCGCGCGTGGCTGGCTCGCGCGGCCCGCGAGCTACCACGCCGCGCCCGCGCCGGCGGAGCGCGTGATGATCACGCCGCGGCGCGCGTTCGGCACGGAGTTCGAGGAGCTGCGCTTCCAGAGCGAGTACGAGCCGCACCCTGGTGAGCCCGGGCGTGAGCGCTGGCTTTCGTACGCGCCGAATCACCTGGCCTGGGCGTGGTTGTTACGGAGCGGCGACGCCTCGCGTCCGTGGCTGGTTTGCTTGCACGGTTATCAAATGGGCACACCCGCAATCGATCTTGCGGTATTCCGCGCCGAGGAGTGGCGGCGGCGCGGCTGGAACGTCGTGCTGCCCGTGCTTCCGCTCCACGGCCCGAGGCGGCTCGGCGCAATCTCGGGGATCGGCATGTTCGGCGCAGACTTTCTCGACAGCGCTCACGCGCTCGCACAGGCGATCTGGGACGTGCGGCGCCTGTTCGGCTGGATGCGCGCGCAGGGCGCAAGTGAGATCGCTTGTTACGGGCTCTCGCTCGGCGGCTACTCCGCGGCGCTGCTCGCGAGCCTCGCGCCGGAGCTCGGCACCGTCATCGCCGGCATCCCAGCCGCCGATTTCCCGC
>JANNKN010000237.1:0-4170 GCA_031396315.1 Deltaproteobacteria bacterium | reverse complement strand
ATCGCCACCGCGTTCGACGAGGTGCAGATCAGATCGCTCATCGCCTTCACTTCCGCAGAGCAGTTGATGTACGAGAGCAACTTCGCACCGGGGTGCTGCGCCTTGAAGGCGGCGAGCTCCTTCGGCGGGCAGCCGTCGGCGAGCGAGCAGCCGGCCTCTAGATCGGGCACGACCACCTTGCGCGACGGATTCAGAATCTTTGCCGTCTCGGCCATGAAGTGGACGCCGCAGAACACGATTACGTCGCGCTCCACTTTCGTCGCAGCCTGCGCGAGCGCGAGCGAATCGCCGACGAAATCCGCGAGGTCTTGGATCTCACCGTCTTGGTAGTAGTGCGCGAGCAGCACGGCGTTGCGCTCGCGCTTGAGCGCGCGAATTGCGCCCTCGAGGTTCTCGGGGAACTCGGGCTTCACGAGCAAGGGGGCAGCCGCCATCGTCTCTCCAGCCGCACGGCGGGCGCGCCGCGCTAGGGGCAACTTAGCTGGGCCGCCGCTCCGAAACCGACGGCTGCAACACGAGCGTCGCGACGCCGTGGGTCTCGCCGTTCACCGTGAATACGAACGTGCCGGGCTTGCGGCCGGGTTTCAGCGCTGTGAGCTCGAAGCCGGCTTCACGCATCCGCGTGTGTGCGGCCTGCGCGTCCGCGACGCGGTAGGACACACCCCAGAAGCGGTCCGCTGCGTCGCGCTTCGCGCCTTCGGCAAGCTGCGAGACGACTTCGATCGTGCAATGCCCGACGCGAAAGAACAGCATGCGCGAGCCCCACTGCGGGAAGCTGCGGTCGAGCCCAAGGCGGATGCCGAGCGCGTCGCCATACAGGGCCTTCGCGCGTTCGGGGTCGGGCGTCTGCACGACGACGTGGTCGACCGAGCTCACGGTCGCGCCGGCGTTCTCATCCGTCGGCGGCGAGAGCGGCAAGAGGCCGTCGGGCGAGAGGTGCTCGATCGCGAACAGCTGCACACCGTGCGTTGCGGAGCGATCGAGCAGCACGTTGCGCCACTTTCGGAAGGCACCCGAGTCCGAGTCGCGCCCGAGCCCGGGCTGCAGCGCGCTCGGGCGCAGGTCGCGCGCTTCGGCGTGGGCGCGGAACGCCTCCGCGTCGGGCGTCGCGAACGCGAGCGCGAAGGGGCCCTCGCCTTGGGTGTCGAGCTGGTCGTGCAGCCACTGGCCCGCGCCGGGCGCCGGCGCAAGCAGCTCGAGGTACGTGTTCTCCAGTCGGAACAGCGCGTTCTCGGTGCCCAGCACTGGATGCTCACCGCGCCACGTCGCGGCGCGACCGAGCAGCCGTGAATAGTTTCGGACCGCAGCGGGGAGATCGCGCACGGCGACGACGAAGTGATCGAGTGCGGTCAGCATCGCGCAAAGATGGCACGGCGATCGGATGGCGCTTCAGAGAAAAGTGTTTCCTCTAGCGGAACTTGATTTCCTCTTTCTTGGGGCCGCCCGTTGCTCATCGGCAACGAATCCAAGGACTTAGCCGACTTTGGCTGTGGCACCGGAATTGCTTTGTGACGGTCGTACTTCTGGAGAACACCATGCGAATGATCCGCCCGGTCCTTTTGTCCCTTGCGATGCTGCTGCCCGCGGTCTCGCAGGCGGCTCCGATCACGTTTGCCCTCGACCACGGCAGCGTGACCGCGCGGGTCACGCTGAATGGAACGATCGTCGGCAGCGGCGCCGGGAGCCTAGACGCGGGCTTCGTGGTGTTCGACCCGAGCACGGGAACGATCCCGAACTTCTCGCTGCAGTCGACGAATCTATTCCTGCAGGCCGCCGTGCTCCCCGGCCCGATCAACGCGCTCGACCTCGACATCATCCTCACGCCCGGCGCGGGATACACCTCGTCTGCCACGGGCTCGAACCCGTGGGCCGTCACGCTCGGCCCGATCGACATCGCGTTCGCCGGCTTCGCGCTCGATTCGACGCCGCCGATTACCGCATCGCCCATCCCGGTTGCGGGCGTCCTCCCGATCAACAGCTTCGGTGTGACCGCCTACTACAACGCCGGCCAGATGCGCCTGGGCCTCCTCGGCGTGAAGATCGGCGAGATCGCCTGGGGCAGCCTCGTGTTCGACGTGCGCGCCGACATCGAGTTCGTCGGATTTGCGGTGCCGGAGCCGGCCTTGGCCGGCCTCGCGGCCTTTGCGCTCCTCGGCGTCGCCTTCGCAGTTCGTCGGCGCTGAGCATCGCTCGCGCGGCGCTCAGCCGCCGTCGCGTTTTCGTTTCTTCGACTCACGCGCTCGGGTAGCTTCGCCGATCGTTCCCTGAGATCGGAGCCGCGATGTCGAGCGAAGCGCACGCCCTGCGCGAGAAGCCGTGGGTTTTCCGCACGTACTCGGGCCACTCGTCGGCCGAGGCGAGTAACGCCCTCTACCGGACGAACCTCGCCAAGGGCCAGACCGGCCTGTCCGTCGCGTTCGACCTGCCCACGCAGACGGGCTACGACAGCGATCACGCGCTGGCGCGCGGCGAGGTGGGCAAAGTCGGGGTGCCGATCGGGCACGTCGAGGACATGGAGATGCTGTTCCGCGGGATTCCGCTGGACCGCATGAACACCTCGATGACGATCAACGCGACCGCCGCCTGGCTGCTCGCGCTCTACGTCGCCGCGGCAGAGCGCCAGGGAGTCGCGGCGAGCCAGCTCTCCGGCACGACGCAGAACGACATCGTGAAGGAGTATCTCTCGCGGGGCACGTACGTCTTCCCGCCCGAGCCGTCGATCCGCCTCATCAGCGACATGATCGCGTTCAGCGTCGACGCGATCCCGAAGTGGAATCCGATCAACATCTGCTCCTATCACTTGCAGGAAGCCGGTGCGACGCCCGTGCAGGAGATCGCGTACTCCTTCGCGAACGCGATCGCCGTGCTCGACGCCGTGAAGGCGCGCCGCGACCTACCGGCGGACGCCCTGCCCCGCGTGTTCGGGCGCATCTCGTTCTTCCTGAACGCCGGCATCCGCTTCGTCGAAGAGACGTGCAAGGCGCGCGCGATGACGGCGCTCTGGGATCGCGTCGGACGCGACCGTTACGGCGTCGCCGACGCGGAGCTGCGCCGCTTCCGTTACGGCGTACAGGTCAACAGTCTGGGCCTGACGGAGGCGCAGCCCGAGAACAACGTGATTCGCATCGTGCTCGAGGCGCTCGGTGTCACGCTCTCGAAGAACTCCCGCTGCCGCGCACTTCAGCTGCCCGCCTGGAACGAAGCGTTAGGGCTGCCGCGGCCGTGGGACCAGCAGTGGTCGCTGCGCATCCAGCAAATCCTGGCGTACGAGACGGATCTGCTCGAGTACGGCGATCTGTTCGACGGCTCCCCGGTGATCGCAGCCAAGACCGAGGCGCTGCGCGCCGGCGCCGAAGCGGAGCTCGAGAAGGTGCTCGCGATGGGAGGCGCGGTCGCGGCGGTCGAGAATGCGTACATGAAGCAGCGCCTCGTCGAGTCGCACACGCGGCGGCTGCGCGCGATCGAGAGCGGCGAGCAGATCGTGATCGGCATGAACGCCTACACCGAGGCCGAGCCGAGCCCGCTCGTCGAGAGCGGCAGCAGTTCGGTGCTGAAGGTAGACGAGTCCGCCGAGCGCGCGGCGATCGAACGGCTGCGTGCGTTCCGCGGCAAGCGAAACGCGGCGGATGCGAAAGCTGCGCTCGGCGGCCTGCACGACGTGGCGAAGAGCGGCGCGAACATCATGCCCGCGTCGATCCGCTGCGCGCAGGCGGGCGTCACCACCGGTGAGTGGGCCGACGCGCTGCGCTCCGTATTCGGCGAGTACCGCGCGCCGACGGGCGTGGTCGTCCGCGGCGCGCAGGGTGCGGATCCGGCCGCGGATGCGATCCGGTCGCGCGTCCGCGCGGTCGGCGCGAAGCTCGGCCGCCCGCTCAAGCTGCTCGTGGGAAAGCCCGGTCTCGACGGCCATAGCAACGGCGCCGAACAGATCGCGGTGCGCGCGCGCGACCTCGGCATGGAAGTGGTGTACGAGGGCATCCGCGTCACGCCCGCTGAAATCGTGCAGTCCGCGCGCGACGAGGGCGTGCACGTGATCGGGCTCTCGATCCTGTCGGGCTCGCACGGCGTGCTCGTACTCGACGTGCTCGGTCGCCTGCGCGACGCAGGCCTGCGCGTGCCCGTCGTCGTCGGGGGCATCATCCCCGAGGACGACGCCGCCCAGCTGCGCGC
>JANNKN010000234.1:0-1006 GCA_031396315.1 Deltaproteobacteria bacterium | reverse complement strand
CCTTCGCCGAGCAACCGCTCGGGAGTCGGGCGCGATCCGAACATGCCGCTCCGGCCCAGGGCTTCGAGCAGCTTCTTGCGCGCCTTATACCAGTGCGGGACGTGGAGCCAGTAGCGCTTGTCGTCGCCGCCGTGCGCGGTGAAGCGATTGAGCACGCGGGCGAGTTGGCAGACGGCGAGGCTGTAGGAGACGTTCCGTCTCGCCATCGAGATCGTCGGAAGATCGATCTCGAGCTCGAGCTCCTTCGCGAAACGCTCGAGGAACGCGCGCCCATCGCGGACCAAATCTTCGTACGCGTAGGTGAACACGCTGTGCGCTCCGAACAGCGCGATGTAGTGCGCGATCAGCCGGTCGTAATCGAAGTGATCGAAGCTGAAGCGCGCCTCGCGCCGTGGAGCCACGGCGTCCGCGCGCGAATAATCGCTCGACCACAAGAAGCGGTGCGGCGCGTACGTGCCGCCGCTGCGGACGTACTGGAGGTAGCTGGCGGCGATCACCTCCGGCTGTGAGCGCACGAAGATCACGATGCGCGCATCCGGAAGCAGTGCGCGGATGCGATGCGCGATCTGAGCCGACTGAAAGCCCATGAAGCCGCCGCCGAGCAGCGTGCCGCTGAGCGCTTCCTCACACAGGATCGGCGCGACGCCCGGCGCGAGCGCGAGCAACTCGCGGCTCTTGGCGGGGTCGAAGTGAAACGCGCTCGCCTCGAGGAACGCACGATTCACGCGCTCGCGCGGCACGTACGCATGGCTCGACACGCGCGGATACACCGACCGCTGAAACCAGGTCGTCGCAGTCTTGTGATACCCGATGTGAACGATCGCCCGCGTCATCGCCACCCATCTCGCACCCCTGCAACGTGACGCCGATTCCGTCGCAATTCCAGCTCCCACAGCGCCGGAACCCCGCACGAGCGAAGACCGGGGGCGGGGCGCTGCGGGCGAATCAAGCGCAGCGAGGGCCCAACTCCGCGCCGGCCTTCAACCCCATCGATGCGTCGCCTCCC
>JANNKN010000154.1:0-4160 GCA_031396315.1 Deltaproteobacteria bacterium | reverse complement strand
TCAGGTGTAATAGCTACCCGTGCGGCCTTGCGTCGTCTCCGGCATAAAGGTGAGATTGTCGCGTCGCACTCCGGCGCCGCCGGCACCTCGAGCGCGCGCGCCGCTCGCGCGAGGCCCGCGGCGACGAGCGCGGGGAGATCTTCGCGGCGCTCGCGCAGTGGCGGCAGCGTGAGCGTGACGACGGCGAGGCGATGAAACAGATCCGCGCGAAACTCGCCGCGCAGGGTCGCCTCCTGCAGCGCGACGTTCGTCGCCGCCACGATGCGCGCGCCGAGCGCGAGCGGCTCGCCGCCGCCGAGCCGCTCGAAGCGCCGCTCTCCGATCGCCCGTAACAAGCGCGGCTGGAGCGCGAGCGGCAGCTCACCCACCTCGTCGAGCAGCAACGTGCCTCGGCCCGCGCGCTCGAGCGCGCCCGCGCGCCGCGCTTCGGCGCCCGTGAACGCACCGCGCTCGGCACCGAACAGCTCGCTTTCCGCGAGGCTCGGTGCGAGCGCGCCGCAATCGAGCACTGCGAACGGCTGCGCGTGCCTCAGCGAGAGCCGGTGCAGCTCGCGCGCAGCCAGCGTCTTGCCCGTGCCCGTCTCGCCGAGCAGCAGCACGGGCGTCGGAAGCGGCGCGAGCTTCGCGATGCGCGCGCGCAACAGCCGCATCGCGTTCGATTCACCAATCAGCGCGCTCATCTCGCCCCCGCTCCGGGAGGCGCACGCTATGCGAGGGCGCCGCGCGTGCGCAGCCTGAGCGTGCGCGCGTTTGCGTCCGAAGCGCGCCGCCCGGCGCGCTTTGTCAGGATTTGCCGCGCAGTTGGCGGTTCGCGAACAACAGCAGCAGCGCGCCGCCGGTCGCGATCGCGAGGCTCGGCAGGCTGAAGCCCGAGACGACGCCGAGACCGAGCTTCGTGCTGATCCAGCCGCCGACGACCGCACCCGCGATCCCGAGGAGGATCGTCATCACCATCCCACCCGGATCCTTGCCGGGCATGATCACCTTCGCGAGCACACCGACCACGAGACCGAGCACGATCCACGTCAACCAACCCATGCGCATTTCCTCCGCTGGTTCGCGCGCACGCTACCACCGCGCGCGGGCTGGCTACGCGGCGAAGCCCGCGTTCGTGCGCAGGCGCGCGATGCGCTCCTCGAGCGGCGGATGCGTCATGGTCAGGCGCGAGCCGTGCTTGCCCGTCGAGATGCCGAGCGCCGCGAGTGATTGCGGCAGCGGCGCCGATTCGCGCGAGGCGAGCCGCTCGAGCGCGCCAATCATCTTGCCGGGGCTCGCGAGCCGCGCTCCGCCCGCGTCGGCGCGGAACTCGCGTTGGCGCGAGAACCACATCCCGATCAGCGAGGCGAGCATCCCGAACACCAGCTGCGCCGCCATGCGCGCGACGAATGAGCCGATGCCTGGGCCACGGTTGTCGTCGCCTCGGCGCAGGAACGAGTCGACCAGCATGCCGACGATGTACGCGAAGAAAATCACGAAGGTGTTGAGCACGCCCTGGATCAGCGTGAGCGTCACCATGTCGCCGTTCGCGACGTGGCTGATCTCGTGCGCGAGCACGCCTTCGACTTCGTCGGCGCTCATGCCGCGCAGGAGGCCCGAGGAGACGGCGACGAGCGCGCTATCGCGCCGCGCACCGGTCGCGAACGCGTTCGGCGTCGGGTCCTCGTAGATCGCGACCTCGGGCATGCCGATGCCCGCCGCCTGCGCCTGACGCGCGACGGTCTGTACGAGCCACTGCTCGGTCTGCGTGCGCGGCTCGGTGATCACGACCGCGCCCACCGAGCGCTTCGCCATCCACTTCGAGATCGCGAGCGAGAAGAACGAGCCGCCCATGCCGAACCCCGCGGACAGGATCAGCAGGCCTTGGAGGCGGATGCCGTAGCCCTTCGACGCAAGCATCTCGGGCACGCCGAGGAGCTGCATCACGACGCCCGCGACCATCAGCACGGCGAGGTTCGTCAGCACGAACAAGAAGACGCGTTTCATCGCTACCTCCAAACTTGGGCTGCGAGTTCCAAGCTTGGTCGGCGATTGCGGCGCGTCAAGGCTGTGCCGCGCGGCGCCTCAGACGCTGGCGTGGCGAGTGAGCCAGCGCCGATAGGCCGCAGGGGGCAAGAAGGCGAGCTGGAGCGCGATCGACGCGATCAGCCCGCCGAGAGCGGTGGAGATGCGCGAGGCGAAATCCGTCGAGCCGTCGCCGCCGGAGTGCAGAATGACCAGCGACGGCACCACGCTCATCAGCGAGCTCACGCCGATGCAGCCCCAGAGCAAGAAGCGGTTCACCACGAGCGGGTCCGCGAGCCCGAGCTTCAGCCGCCGGCGTGCTTGATCCCAGCAGCGAAAGCCTTCAAAGGAAGTCCAGACGTAGGCCGCGACCGCCGCGATGCTGAGGAAACGCGTCGGATTCCGCGTCGAGAGCAGCGCCGCTGCGTCGGACGCTTGCTGGATGAATAGGATCCCCGCGACGAGGCCGTACGCGAGCGCGGCGATGCCTGCAAACGCGAGCAACCGCGACCACGCCTCACTCGCGCGGAACACGCGCTGCGTGAAGAGGAAGACACCCGCCCAGCCGAGCGCGATCGCGATCGACGATGCGATCGCGGCGAGCTTCGTGTGCGCGAGCGAGAGATCCCCGAGTGAGCCGAGCAGAATCAGCGGGTACCCGATCGCCGAGAGATCGAACAGCGAGAAGCCGACGAGGAAATCCGAGAGCTCGCGCGTGCGCGCCGACAGCAGCAAGAGCCGAGCACCGACCACTGCGCCAGCAAGGACGAAGGCGAGGGTCGAGGCGAGTAGAAAGGCGTCGAGCACGCGCGTCATCCCCCGAGGCGACGGAAGACGGCGTCCGGAGTTTCGGCGCCTGCAACTCCCACGAGGCGGCGCGCCTTCGATGCGATCTCGTTGCAGATCGTTGCGCTGTCAGCGATGCCGCGGCTCGCCAGTTCGGCAACGAGCAGCTTCTCTGCAACGACGGCCATCTGCCCGGGCGTCACGGAGCGCGAATCGAGGCCAGCCTGCTTGAGCGCGATACGCACGGTGCCGCGTGCAGCGAGGCGGTCGAGCGCGGTGCGAGCTTCGATCTGGTTGCAGACGAAGTCGAACGCTTCCGCGTCGGCCATGCGCATCTCCCCTCGCGGCACAATTTCGGTGGAATGGCGTAGGTACTTGAGGCGAGTTGGCAGGGACACGGGTGGCGCGGGATATGCTGCGTGGGCATGCGTGTCGCCCTCGTTTCCGCTGGGATTGCGCTCGCCTTGGCCACTGGCTGCGCGGTGCCCGCACCTGCTCCGCAGGCCGCTAGCGCCCCAGTTGCGCCGCCAGCGGAGCAGTTCGGTCGCGGCCAAGCACGCGTCGAGGGCGTGCGCGAAATCGGGCCCTACCTGCAGGCGAGCCTCGCGGGCCGCGGCGGCGCGCAGGGCTTCCTATTCGTCGCGAGCGACGCGTGCCGTGCTGCGCTCACGGACGGCGCGATCGTGCGCCTCGCACCGGCGCGCCCATTCGTGCGGGTGACCGGCGCGAGCGGCGCGCAGTGCAGCGCACGCGGGCTCGCGAGCCTCACGGCGTGGCGCGACACCCTGCCCGATCGGCGCGCCTCGTTCCTCGTGGTCACCGCGCCCGCCGAGCTGCAGCTCGCGAGCGAAGCACCGGGCTTTCTGCTCGCCACGGGCAAGCTGCCGCTCGCGGCGGAGCTGCGCTGGACGACGCCGCTCGACCTCGTTGCCGTACTGCCCGACACGCTGGCGTGCCGCGCGCACCTCGCTCGCCCGCGCACCGAGATGGAATTCCGCCCGCGCGGCGACGACGTACTCGTGCTGCGCGGCCGCCTCGCTGCCTGTCCTGTGCTCGCGATCGCCGAGCCGGTCTTTTTGAACTGACGCCTCGAAGGAGCCTCCCATGCGTCTCCGCCAGATCGCTCTCGCCGCTCGCGACCTAACAGGCACGCTCGACGCGCTGTGTGACGTGCTCGGCATCGAGGGCGCATTCAACGACCCGGGTGTCGCCGCGTTCGGCCTCGAGAACGGCGTACTGCCCGTCGGCGAGACGTTCCTCGTGGTCGTCTCGCCGGTGAAGCCGAACGCGACGGCCGCGCGCTGGATCGAGCGGCGCGGCGGCGTCAGCGGCTACATGGTGATCTTCCAGGTCGATGATCTCGCGCCGCAGCG
>JANNKN010000148.1:0-1832 GCA_031396315.1 Deltaproteobacteria bacterium | reverse complement strand
CGCTGCGGCGCGCGGCGCAGCTCGGGCTCGGCATCATGCTGCCTGCGGAGGCGGACGCAGCGCCCTACCTCGCGGCCTGTGCCGAGGCGGGGGCGAACGCGCACGTCGTGCTGCTCGCCGGTTCGCACGCGACGCTTCCCGCCCTGCAGGCTGCGCTCGCGCGCTGTGCGGGCGCGAGCGCGCGGGTGTGCGCGCTCGACGCGGCGAGCGAGGCCGAGCTGGAGTACGCGGCGACACTTGCGGAGCGGCTGCGTCCCTAACTGATAGGCTTATAGTGCTCGACGAATCGAGGAGAACGCGATGACGAAGGTGGTGAGGCTCGGCGCGTGGACGATCGCGATCGCGGCGTTTGGCTACTTCGCGATCGGAGGGTTGCTCTACGCGCTCCCGATCGGTCTCGACTGGCGCGCATTCCCGTTCGGCGGCGCGATCGAGGCACTGTTCCGCGGCCTCGGCTACGCCGGCGACAACGCGATCTCCGCGTTGTTCTGGCTGGGCGCGTGCCTGATCGCACTCTGGGCCGCGGTGATCGTGGCGCGCCGTGCCGCGAGACCGAGCGAGCCCAATGCGCTCCGCCGAAGCGTCGTGACGGGGGGCGCGCTGTTAGGCGCGACCGCGCTCGCGGGCGGCGCTGCGGCGCTGCGCGCATTCTTCGGGCTCGGGACAGGCACGAAGGGCTGGAACGCGGTGAATGCCGGCATCAGCGGCGCGAAGGTCGAGACGACGTCGCCGAGCTACCCCGAGGGCTGGAAGAACGCACGCGTGCAGGGCTTCCGCACGCTCGGGCGGACGGGCTGGAACATCTCGGACGTCGTGGTCGGCTCCGGCCGCATCAAGGATCAGAAGGGCACGGAGATCGTGCGTCTCGCGCTCGATCGCGGCGTCACCTACATCGACACCGCGCCGGACTACTCGGCGGCGGGCAGCGAAGAGGCCGTCGGCAAGGCAATCCAGGGCGCGCGCGATCGCGTCTTTCTCGCGACGAAGTTCTGCACGCCGTACGGCCATCTCGGCGCGGGCACCTCGGTCGCGGACTACAAGAGCGCCGTCGAGGACAGCCTGCGACGCCTCGGTACCGACTACGTCGATCTCGTGCACGTGCACTCGTGCGACGAGGTCGACCGCCTCATGGACCCCAACATGCACGAGGCCTTCGATCGCCTGCGCGAGGACGGCAAAGCGCGCTTCCTCGGCTTCTCGTCGCACACGCCGCGGCTCGAGCAGGTGGCCGACGAGGCGATTCGCTCCGGTCGTTTCGACGTGATGATGCTCGCCTACCACCACGGCATCTGGCCGAAGCTCGGCGAGCTGATCTCGCGCGCGCGGCGTGAGCAGGACATGGGCGTGATCGCGATGAAGACGCTGAAGGGCGCGAAGCACAACGGCCTGGCGGGCTTCCGCGAAAAGGCGCCGGCCTACAGCCAGGCGGCGCTGCGCTGGGTGCTCTCGAATCCGGATGTGTCGGCGGCGGTGATCTCGTTCTTCGAGTTCCAGCACGTCGACGAATACCTGCAGGCCTCGGGCGGCGAGGCGACGCCGGACGATCTCGCGCTGCTCGGCGAGTACGACCGCCAGATCGTCGGCACGTATTGCGTTCCGCACTGCGGCGCGTGCCTGTCGACGTGTCCCGAAGGCCTCGCGATCCCCGACGTGCTGCGCCACCGCATGTACTTCGAGGATTACGGCGACGAGAAGGAAGCGATGCGCCTCTACGCGCAGCTCGAGACGAAGGCCGACGTGTGCATCGGCTGCGCCGCGCCATGTCTCGGGAGCTGCCCGGTGGGGATCGATATCCCGACGCGCACGCAGGGCGCGCACGCGCTGCTCACGCT
>JANNKN010000128.1:0-2713 GCA_031396315.1 Deltaproteobacteria bacterium | reverse complement strand
CGAAGGGCACACCGGCGCGCGCCGCCGCGGCGCGATCGGGCTCCAGGCGCTGCGCGGCGGCGACAACCCCGGCGAGCACACCGTGATGTTCTTCGGACGCGGCGAACGCCTCGAGCTCGTCCACCGCGCCGCCACGCGCGACCACTTCGCAGTCGGCGCAGTACGCGCTGCCGCTTGGCTGCGCAGCAAGCCGCCGGGCGTGTATGGCATGGCCGAAGTCTTGGGGCTCGATCGCTAGCCGCGGGTCTGCTCCGCCCCCTCGACGTCTCCAATGCCGCCGCGCGGGCCCACCCCAATCGACACGCTCGCGTGTCATGATGACGGGGCCGACGGAGCCCACCCGATGCCCAGCTACAGCTACGAACGCCTCTCGGCGCAAGACAACTCGTTCCTGCTCTGGGAGACGCCGTACGTGCACATGCACGTCTCGTCGACTCTGATCTTCGACGCGGGTCCCCTGAAAACTATGGACGGCGGAATCGACTTCGCGGCGATCCGCCGCGGCACCGAAGCCTTCCTGCATCGCGTACCGCGCTATCGCCAGAAGCTCTTCCAGATCCCGGGCGCACAACACGCCGTGTGGGTCGACGACGCGCGCTTCGATCTCGACTTCCACCTGCGCCACACCGCGCTGCCGAAGCCCGGCAGCGCCGCGCAGCTGAAGCGGCTCTCCGCGCGCATCATGTCGCAACCGCTCGATCGAAGGCGCCCGCTTTGGGAAACCTGGATCGTCGAAGGCCTCGAGAACGGCGAGCGCTTCGCGATGATTACGAAGATCCATCACTGCATGATCGACGGCGCGTCGGGCGTCGACTTGTTTCACATCATGATGTCCGCCTCGCCCGAAGCCGCGCCGCTCGGCGAGCCGCCGCACTTCCTGCCGCGCCCGACGCCGTCGCGCCGGGAACTGTTACGGGACGAGCTCCAGCGCGCGCTCTCGATGCCCGCGCGCGCGCTGCGGGATTTCCGCGAGTTTCGCGAGCAGGCCGAAGATTTCGGCGCGGAGCTGGCGACACGCGGCCGCGCGATCGTGAGCATGCTCGGCATGGCGGGCGGCGCAGACGAGACGCCGCTCAACGGCACGGTCGGACCGCACCGCAAGTTCGACTGGCTGAAGACGCCGCTCGCCGAGGTGAAGGCGATCCGCAAGGCGCTCGAC
The DNA here is from genome assembly GCA_031396315.1 of Deltaproteobacteria bacterium. Classification (GTDB taxonomy): domain Bacteria; phylum Myxococcota_A; class UBA9160; order UBA9160; family UBA6930; genus VGRF01. Next base: position 1,554 of record JANNKN010000128.1, on the reverse strand, counting down.
TGCACCGTGAACGACGTCGTGCTGACGATCGTGACTGGCGCCGTGCGCAGCTACTTCCTGCATCGCGGCGTGGACCCGGGCAGCGTCACGTTCCGCGTCTCGGCGCCGGTCTCGGTGCGCAGCGAGGATCAGAAGGGCAAGCTCGGCAACAACGTCTCGTCCTGGATTCTCTCGCTGCCGATCCACGAATCCGAAGCGCGCCAGCAGCTCGCGCTGATCCACGCGGAGACCGTGCGCCTCAAGGAAACGCGGCAAGCCCTGGGCGTGCAAACGCTCAACAAGATCGCCGAGCTCACGCCCTCCGTGCTGCTCTCGCTCGGCGCGCGAGCGAGCGAAGGCCAGATCAACACAATCGTCACCAACGTTCCCGGCCCGCAGTTCCCGCTGTACTTCCGCGGCGCACGCGTACTCGAGATGTACCCGCAAGTCCCCCTAATGCCTGGGCTCGGCATCGGTATCGCGCTCGCCAGCTACGACGGCACGCTCCACTGGGGCTTCAACAGCGACCCCGACATCGTGCCCGACGCGAACATGTTCGTGGAGAAGCTGCAGGAAGCGTACGAGGCCGTGGCGGATGCGGCGGGGGTAGAGCGGAAGGAGATGGCGCCGGCGGGGCTGGCCCGGTCGGGAGATCGCGAGCCGGCTCCGCGATCTTCGAGATCGTCCGGGCAAGCGTGACGACGGTCGAGGCACTTGCTTGTGCGTCGTGGGTGCTGAGTGGGCTGCTTATTTTCGCGCTGACCAACGCGCTCGAACGCAAGCTCCGCCGAATGGGCATCCGCGTAGGCTATTGGGAGTCGAGGACGCCGTTCTTCGTTCGATTGAGCTACTCGGAGGTCTGCCTGCGGCGATGCGTTCCGGTCAATCGAGCATTGACCCGCGCTCACGACACGTGTTGGGTTGCGTTCGTCGTGATCACGCTGGCCGTCTATCCCTTCCTATCTCGCTGAACGCTCGATGGATCGCGTTGATTTGCTGACAGTGTCAGCGAGGGTAGGCTCGCGCGCGGTCAGGAGAGGTCGATGAAGTTCCGCGTGTTGATCGAATGCGATGAGGACGGCGTTTACGTCGCGCAGGTTCCTAGCTTGCCTGGCTGCGTCTCGCAGGGCGAAACGCGCGCAGCCGCGGTCGCGAATGTGCAAGAGGCGATCTCTGGCTACCTCGAGAGCCTGGCTGAGCGCGGGGAAGCGATCCCTCCAGCGATTGATGAAGAAGTCGTCGACGTCGCGGTGTGAGCGCGCTCCCGCGCGTCTCTGGCCGTGAGGCGGCCACTGCGTTCCGCAGGCTCGGCTACGACTTCGATCGCCAGCGTGGCAGCCACATCATCTTGCGAAACGTCCATCCGCCGCATCGCAGGCTTACGATCCCCGATCATCGAGAGGTGGCGAAGGGAACTCTTCGCGCGTTGATTCGTGAGGCGGGCATTACGGTGGATGCCTTTGTTCGGCTCCTCCGGGACTGACCGCGGCAATGCAATCGGCCTGGCGAATCATCATCGATCGCCGCTAGACCCCTGAGAGCGCGAAGGCCCGGCAGCGTCTCCGCTACCGGGCC
>JANNKN010000078.1:0-14089 GCA_031396315.1 Deltaproteobacteria bacterium | reverse complement strand
CGCGCCGCGAGCTGCGGGCTGCTCACGATCTCGCCGAGATCGAGCACCGGTGCGACCAGCAGCCGCCGCTTCACCGATTGCTCCATCAGCTCGGCGTTGGTCTTGGTCGCGAAGAATTCGCGCAGCACGACGTCTACGGGCTCGTAGGCCGTCTCGGGTAGCTCGCCGGTCGCGATACGGCGCGCGAAGCTGTTCCAGTCTTCTTCGACGAGCGCCGCGTCGCAGCGCCCTTCCTCGACGAGCCAGCCGAGCAAGCGCTTCATGAAGTGGCCGGTGGATGCGAGGAACGCGGGACCGAGCACGACCCAGCCGTCGGCGCTCTGATAACGCGTGCGCAGGAAGGCGCCCTTCACGAACGACCCGCCCGAGACGCGGCGCGCGGGCGCCTCGCCGATCGCGGCGTCGAGCGCACGGAACTGTGTCGCGACCGTGGTCGAGTGCTGCATCGCGACGTCGACGTGCTGGCCGCGTCCGCTGCGCGCGCGCGCGAAGTGCGCGATCAGCGCACCGACCGCGCCGTCCGCGGCGGCGTGCAGGCCCGCCTGCGGGATCGCGACGCGCACCGGCCGCCCGTCCGATTCCCCTGATAAGAAGAGCGTGCTTCCCGCAGCGAGGCCGATCAGGTCGGTCGCGGCATAGTGTGCCTTCGGTCCGCTCTGGCCGAACGCACTGATCGAGACGTAGATCAGCGCGGGATTGGTGGCGGCGAGATCTGCGTAACCGAGCCCGAGGGACGCGAGATGCCCGGGCGCGAAGCTCTCGATCACGAAATCAGCGCCGAGCGCGAGCCGGCGGAGCTGGTCGCGATCCGCCCCATCGTTCAGATCGAACACCGCGCTGCGCTTGCCGCGCGCCCACGCCCACCACACGAGCGAGTGCTCGGGGTCGCGCACGTCCTGCGCGAACGGGCCGCGTCGCCGCGCACTCGATCCGCCGGGGGGCTCGATCGCGATCACATCGCAGCCGAGGTCGGCGAGCAGCTGCCCGCACAGGATTCCATCTTCGTTGGCGAGATCGAGGACGCGGTACGGGCGCAGCATGGGCGCATTCTTTCACAGTTCTCCTTCGCTCGGCTGCGCGTCGCTGCGCGGCCGATGGAATCCAACTAGCCTGCGCGCCCATGCAGATCACATTCCCCGCCCCGAAGCGCGTCCGCCTTCCCGAAGTGACGCTCGAGGTACACGAATCGGGCAGCGGTCCGGCGGTCGTGATGTGCCACGGCTTCCCCGAGCTGGCCTATTCGTGGCGTTATCAGGTGAACGCGCTGGCGGCGGCCGGCTTCCGTGCGATCGCGCCGAACCAGCGCGGCTACGCCTTCAGCGACGCGCCGACCCGCGTCGAAGATTATTCGCTCGATCACCTGTGCGACGACATGGCGCATTTGCTCGACGCGCTCGGAATCGACAAGGCCGTGTTCGCGGGCCACGACTGGGGCGGCTTCGTGTCGTGGGGGATGACGGTACGCCATCCCGATCGCTGCCTCGGCGCGATCGGTGTGAACACGCCGTTCATGGCGTTCCCCACCACGGAGCAGCTTCGCAGCATCTTCAAGGACGACGAGAAGCTCTACATCCTCTGGTTTCAGCAGCTCGGCATCGCGGAGGGCGTGCTCGACAAGAACCCGCGCCTCGTGTTCGAGAAGATGATGCGTCGCGCCACCGGCCCCGCGCCGGGCTTGTTATTCGGCGGCGCGATGCAGGACGCGAATCCGTTCCGGCGGCTCGAATCGATGCCCGCCATGGGCGCGCCACTGCTGAGCGCGGAGGAGCTCGACGTCTACACCCGCGCGTTCGAGCACTCCGGCTTCTTCGGGCCCGTCAGCTGGTATCGCAACGCGGACAAGGACAAGCGCATCATGCCCGAGCTGGGGGTCGCGAAGCTCTCGCTGCCGTGCCTGATGGTGACCGCGTCCTGGGACGGCGCATTGCCGCCGCAGGCCGCCGCCGGCATGCGCGCCCTGTGCAGCGATCTCGAAGTTCACGAAATCGCCTGCGGCCACTGGACCCAACAAGAACAACCCGCCGCGTTGACCCGCGTCATGCTCGCCTGGCTCCGCAAGAAAATCGCATGACCTCCAAGAGCACGGCCGATCACGCTCGATGACGAAGCCCCTCGACTCATGCCGTGAGGCCGCAAGCGAAGCGCGCAGCGAGGCGGAGTCCTCGGAGCCGAGCGGAGTAAATCGAAAAAGATCGGCGGCGCGAAGCGCCGACGAAGCGCGCAGCGAGGCGGAGTCTTCGGAGCCGAGCGGAGTAAATGAGACAGAAAAGTACGCCTCCCAGAAGGAACTGAAGTGACCACGGGGGCATTCCTCATCTACGGCGCCAACGGCTACTCGGGACGCCTGCTCGCGGCTCACGCCGCAAGTCGCGGGCTGAAGCCGATCGTCGCTGGCCGCAGCGCTGCCAAGGTGAATGCGCTCGCGTCGCAGCTCGGCGTCGAAGCGCGCATCGCGCCGATCGACGACGCAGCACGATTGCGCGAGATCCTCGCCGGCGTCGCGTGCGTGCTGCACGCCGCGGGGCCGTTCTCGGCGACCGCACGTCCGATGCTCGACGCATGCCTTTCCGCGCGCACGCACTATCTCGACATCACGGGTGAGATCCCGGTCTTCGAATTGTGCGAGTCGCTCGGTGCACGCGCGCGCGAGTTGGGCGTGATGCTGATGCCCGGTGTCGGCTTCGACGTGGTGCCGAGCGACTGCCTCGCCGCGTACGTCGCCTCGCGCGTACCCGAGCCGCAGACGCTGCGCATCGCGATCGACGCGCTCGGCACGCCGACGCGCGGCACCGCGAAGACGAGCGTGGAGATGCTCGGCGTCGGCTGCCTCGTGCGTCGCGCGGGGCGCATCGTCTCGCTCGCGCCGGGCAGCTTGCAGCGCGACTTCGATTTCGGGTTCGGTCCGACGCGCTGCGCAGGTGCGCCGCTCGCGGACCTCGTGACGGCCTGGCACTCGACGCGCGCGGCGAACATCGAGATCTACCTGCGCGCGGGCCTCGGCATGCGCGCGATGCTGCGGATGAGCGGCGCGCTGGGCCCGTTGTTACGGCTGCGCCCCGTGCAACGCGGCTTGCAGCGCGTGATCGGCTGGATGCCCGAAGGGCCGAGCGAGGCGGAGCGCACGGAGAGGCGCGGCCACATCGTCGCCGAAGCCATCGGCTTGCAGGGCGAAACCGCACGCGCGCGCCTCGACACGCCGAGCGGTTACCAGCTGACGATGCTCGCCGGCGTGGAAATCGCGCGGCGAGTCCTCGAGGGCGGCGCGAAGCCCGGTTATCAGACGCCGGCGACTGCGCTCGGCGCGGATTTCGTGCTGGGGCTCGACTGCATCCGCTCGGACGACTGACGGCGCGCCCGCGCGCTGCGTAGGCGCAGCGAGCCGAATCCGAGCGAAGACAACGAAGGGGAAGCACGATGCTCGACGCGAAAGCAGCCTCGCTCGAAGGCAAGGTCGCGGTTGTTACGGGCGGGGGCGCCGGCATCGGGCGGGCGATCGCGGAGACGTTCGCGGCCTGCGGCGCGGCGGTGGTGATTGCGGAGAGAGATGCGGCGCGCGCGAGCGACACGGTGAACGCGATCGCCGCGCGCGGGGGCCGCGCGCTCGCGTGCGTCGGCGACGTCACGCAACAAGTCGCGGTCGACGCGCTTGCGAAGCGCACGCTCGAGGCTCTCGGCCGCATCGACGTGCTCGTCAACAACGTCGGCGACTGGCTCGGCTTCTCGAACTCGTTCGTCGAGAGCACGGACGAGCAGTGGCGGAGCCTGTTCGACACGAACCTCGGCGCCGCATTGCGCTGTACGCGCGCGTTCGCACCCGACATGGTCAGGCGCGGCGAGGGCGGCAGCATCATCCACGTCACCACGATCGAGGCGCACCGCGGCATCCCCGGCAACGTGATGTATTCGGCATTCAAGTCCGCGACCGAGGGCTTCTCGCGCAGCCTCGCGCTCGAGCTCGCGCCGAAGCGCATCCGTGTGAACTGCATCGCGCCCGAAACGACCGACACGCCGCAGGTTCCGGTGATGGCCTGGTTGCCCGAGGAAATGAAGGCGCGCATTCCCTACTGGATTCCACTCGGGCGCTTCGGTGCGCCCGACGATCTTGCCGGCGCGGCGCTCTTCCTCGCGTCGGATCTCTCGGCGTGGGTGACGGGCACGACGCTGCACGTGAATGGCGGTGCGCTCGCCGCCGCCGGCTGGTACCGCACGCCGAAGGGCTCCTGGACGAACACGCCGATCGTTACGGGCGGCGGGCTCGGCGGCTGAGCGCGCGGCTCGCTTGCGTGCGCGTCCGCCTGTTCAGCAGCTCGCGGACTCGCGCGCGACGCAGATCGCGGAGAAGCCACCGCCGGGGCTGCGCAGGTTCGTCACCTGGCCCTCGTACACGCGCGCACCGAGCAGCAGCACGCGATCGCGGTAGGCGTAGGCGCGCACGTCGAACTTCATGTCGCGCGGGCCGTCGCTCGTCTCGACCCCCACGAGCCCCGGCGGCGCGTGGCGCTGCGCGACGTAGCCGGGCTCCGTGACAATCTCGGCGAACTTCTTGCGTGAGATTTTGTCGCCGCGATAGACAGCGCGGCTGCCGAACGCGGCGGCGGGCTTGAACACCCAGCTTGCGCGCTCGCGAAAGGCGCGCTCGGGGTCGAGTTCCGCGAGCAAGCGCGTCTCGGGCACGATCTCGGCGAGAAAGCGCGCGTCGTCGTCTGCGACGCCGAGTGCAGCGAGCTTCTCAGGCGAACAGAAGATCGCAAGCCGCCGCTTGTCCGCGAGCAGGAAGTGTTCGCGCGGCGACGGCGTCACCACGACTTCGTTCGCGAGATAGGCGTCGCGCAACACGCGCGCGCGCTCACTCGCGAGCGCAAAATCGGTGTCGCGCAGATACACGAGCTGCACGGGCCAATCGCCGAGTGCGACGCCGCCGCCCGCGCACGCAACGAGCTCGCGCGTGTCGGCGATGCGCGCCTCGATGCCCTGGTTCGCGAACAAAGCGCGGAACAGCTCGAACTCGGGCGCAAGGAACTGCTGCGCGGGAGCGTCGTCGACGATGGCGATGCGCGTGAGCGCCTCGCTGCGCGCCTGGCTGTCGCGTTGAGCTCCGCTCGGCTGCGCCTCGCTGCGCGCTTCGCTTGCGCTGCGATGCGCGGCGGCGAACTCGGCGCGGAACGTGTCCACGAGATCGCGCTCGAGGTCGCCCACCGAGAGCAGGTCCGAGCACACGCACGCGAGTTTCTCGGGGTCACAGAGCGAAGCGGTGTGCAGGCCGTTCAGCAGCGCGCCGCCCGCGTTCGTGTTCACTTCGATCAGGCGCGGGCCGGCCGCCGTTACGTGGAAGTCGTAACCCATGAAGACACCGAAGTTGCCGGGGTCGTGGCGCGCGACGTCGTCCGCGAACGGCGCGAGCGCGGCCTGATGACTCGGCGAGCGCGCCAGCGCGAACAGCAGGCGCACGGTGCGCTGGATCGCGGCGAAGTGCGATGCCTCGAGTCCGATCACAGTCGAGCCGGCGTACGGAATCTCGACCCGCTCAGCCATCGCTCAGATCTCCCCGCGCGCCGCCCGGGGCCCGTGTTCGGGTCGAGCGCGAGCAGCGTCTCGTGGCAGGCGGCTCAGTTGCCGAAGCTCACGATCAAGTCGTCGTAAACGAGGTCGCCTGCAATCTGGATGCGCACGTAGTCGAGGCTCGTCGTCGTCAGGCTGTAAGGCGCTGGCGCGCTGCGTTGCAGGAAGAAGGTGCTGCCACCGATTGGGTACACGTTGCCGTCCGAGTCGTACAGCGCGAACCCGGCGGCTCCCGGGTTGTCGTAGAAGATTTCGTCATCGGTCGTGTCGGTCGTGCCTTTGTCATCGACACGCCGACCGGCCTGGAGCCCGGTGAAGGAATCGAAGCGAGCCCCCGGCGCCTTGCGAATTCGGATGTCGACGAATCGGCCCGGTTGAATCTTGCCCTTACCGCCCACACCGACGATCGCGGTAGTGCCGAGATGGGTGACTAGCGCAGCGTACTTCGCGCCGCCGCGCGTCTGGAACTTCACCTTGCCGCCACTCGCGAGCGAGACCTCCTTGACGCGCGCCGTCTTCGGCACCTTCACGTCGGGTTCGTACGGGATCGGCGTACCGAGGCCCTCGAACGTGATCGTCTGAGGCGGAGGCGTCTGGGCGAGCACGGGCGCGGCGACCAGCAGGCAGAGAGCGAGGAGCAGGCTTCGCACGGTGGGGACCTCAAAGGAAAGGAATGGGTAGCGGTGCCGGGGCCCGCGTGTCACCCCGGGCTCGGCCGGCCAGAACTAGGGCACACTGCTCGACCCGAAGGAGCCCCGCCCATGCTCGCGATCCAGCAAGAAATCCCGAACGGACGCGTCGAAGGTGCCTGCGACGCGCGCTTTGCGGAAGTCGCGCGCGAGTTCGCGCGCAACTTCGAGGAGCGGGGCGAGGTAGGCGCAAGTGTGAGCTTGACGCTCCACGGTGAGAAGCTCGTCGATTTGTGGGGCGGGGTGGCCGACCCGGCGGCGGGTCGCGCCTGGGAGCGCGACACGGTGAGCATCGTGTACTCGTGCACGAAGGGCGCGACGGCGCTGTGCGCGCATCTGCTCGCGTCGCGCGGCTTGCTCGACATCGAGGCGCCCGTCGCGGAGTACTGGCCGGAGTTCGCGCGCCGCGGCAAGGAAGACGCGACGGTGCGCATGATGCTCGATCACTCGGTGGGCGTGCCGGTGATCAAGGCGCCCGTGAAGCCGGGCGGCTCGTGCGACTGGGATTACATGATCGGCATGCTCGAGGCGCAGGAGCCGTTCTGGAAGCCCGGCACGCGCAACGGCTACCACATGATCAATTTCGGCTGGACCGTCGGCGAGCTCGTGCGCCGCGTCAGTAACAAGTCTCTGGGAACGTTTTTCCGCGACGAGCTCGCGCAGCCGCTCGGCATCGATTTCTGGATCGGCACGCCGGAGGCGATCGAGCCGCGTGTCGCGCCCATGATCAACTACGTGGCGGCGCCAGGCGAGCTGCCCGGCGAGTTCATCCTGAAGGTGCTGAAGGAGCGCGACTCGATTCAGGCGCTGTCGCTGCTGAACACCGGAGGCTTCGACGCGAACTCGCGCGCCTGCCACGCGGCGGAGATCGGCGGCGGCGGCGGAATTTCGAACGCGCGCGGGCTGGCGGGCCTCTACGCGCCGTTCGCGTGTGGAGGGAGACTCGGCGGCAAGACGTTCGTCGATGCCACGACGCTCGGGCGGATGGGCGAAGTATCGACGGCGACGCACGAGGACGCGACGCTGGGGATCCCGACGCGCTTCGCGCTCGGCTTCATGAAGTCGATGGACAACCGCCAGCGCGCGCGTGGCGATCGGGACAGCGCGCTGCTCTCGTCGGCCGCCTTCGGTCACGTGGGCGCGGGCGGCTCGATCGGCTTCGCCGACCCGCGCGAGCAGCTGTCGTTCGGCTACTCGATGAATCGCATGGGCAAAGGAATTCTGCTCAACGAGCGCGGCCAAGCGCTGGTGGACGCCGCCTATCGTGCGCTCGGCTACACGTCGAACGCCTCGGGCGTGTGGGAGAAGGCCTAATGGCTCTCGGAGTCGTCGGCACCGGCTTCGGGCGCACCGGCACGCTCTCGCTGAAGAGCGCGCTCGAGCAGCTCGGGCTCGGGCGCTGCTACCACATGGTCGAAGTCGCGCCGAACCGGCACTCGGCGCTCTGGCACGAGGCCTACCGCAGCGGTGGCGTCGCGGATTGGGACGCTCTGTTCGCGGGCTTCTCCTGCACCGTCGACTGGCCGTCGACCGCGTTCTGGAGGCAGATCACCAGCCACTATCCGCACGCGCGCGTGATCCACACCGAGCGGCCGGCCGACGCGTGGTACGAGAGCGTGCGCAACACGATCTATCAGGTGATGACGCGCGAGCTACCGCCCGAGACTCCCGACGCGTTCCGGCAACAGCTCGCAATGGCCAAGGACGCGATCCTGCAGGGCACCTTCGGCGGCCGCTTCGAGGACCGCGCTCACGCGATCAGCGTGTATCAGGCGCACAATGCGCGTGTGAAGCGCGAGATCGCGCCCGAGCGACTGCTCGTGGTTCAGCCCGGCGAGGGCTGGGAGCCGCTCTGCAAGTTCCTCGGCGTGCCGGTCCCGACGACGCCCTATCCCAAGGTGAACACGACCGAGGATTTTCTCGGTCGGCTGGGCGACGGTGCGAACGCGCTTCGCCCGAAGGGCGGCGCGTAGCCGCCCGCTGGAGCCCGACATGCCGCGACGCTTCAACCACATGGAACTCACGCTGCCGAAGGGCGCGCTCGACGCGTCGCGCGCCGAGATCTCGGCCTTCTACGCCGACCTGTTCGGCTGGGACGCACTCGACGTGCCGATCCTGAAGCAGACCGGGTTGCTATTACGGACCGATGCCGAGACCAGCCAGTTCATCCTGCTGACGGAGCAGCGCGCGCACATGACGTCGCCCGGCTTCGACCACCTCGGCATGCTGTGCGACACGCGCGCCGAGGTCGACGCGCTGCTCGCCAAAGCCAAGGACTGGCGGCGCCGAGATGCGCGCGTCGAGCTGAAGGAGTACGCGGACCTCGTGACCGGCCCCGTCACCACACACGCGTTCTACGTGCGGTACCTGCTGCCGATCTGGCTCGACGTGCAAGTGCTCGAGTACGCGGACGGCGCGGCACCGAAGCAGCGCTGGAGCTACGGCGCGGGCTGATCGGACGGCGCCGCGTCCTGCGCCGGCTGCGCGAGATCAGGCGCTGCAGCGGGTGCGGGTGCACGGTTCGAGTTCCAGATGTCGCGGTGCATCCGCCACGCGCCTGCCTCTCGTCTCCACAACACGACGTACTTGCCTTCGTCGGCGACGGAGCCGTCCTTGGCGGTGAGCACGGCGCTGCCGACCTCGGCCGCGGTGTCGCCGCCTGCATAGGCGACTTCCTCCGTCGTCAGCACGGCGCCCGCGACGCCGCCCGCGAGCGCACCCCCCCAGAACTCCATAACAGCAGCACGTCCCGTCGCCTTGCTGCCGTTCGGCGGAAGCACTGCGCCAGCCTCGGTGTAGAGCGCCGCGATCGCGGCCGTGTCGCCGGCCCGCACGGCTTCACCGAATTCGCGGTTCGACGCTTCGATCGCAGCGCGCACGTCGTCGGCGGTCGGCTCGGCCGGCTTCGGTTCTGCGCAGGCGAAAGCGAGCAGGGCGAGGCAGAGGCCGGCGATGCGCATGCGCGCTCCGATGTCTTCGAGGTGAGTGCACTCTATCGCGCGAGCCTCGTGAGACGTGACATTATTAGAGCCAGCCGAGGAGAGAATCATGCGCTGGTGGATCTGGCCCTGCCTTTGTGCCGCAGTCGGGTTCGCGCCGACCCACCTCGAAGCGGGGCCGGAGTGCGCAGCGCCCACGGGCGGCGTGCGCCTGATGCTGCACGAATCCGATGTGCTGGCCGGCCGCCTCGCGCACATGACGAAGGCGCCCGACTCGCCTGAGGGTCGCGTCGCCGCGCTCCGCGAGCTCTTCGAGGCCGCCGGCTGCCCACAAATCGTCGAACCGAGCACGGGCAAGCGGCACAACCTCGAATGCTTCGTCCGCGGCGAGAGCGGTGACGTGATCGTCGTCGGCGTGAATCAGTTCTACGACAGCATCGGCTCCGTCGCGCTGCTCCCATCGCTCGCCGAGGCGATGGCCGCCGCGCCGCGCAAGCATTCGTTCCGCTACGTCGCGTTCTCGGCGCACGAGACCGTCAGCGACCGCGTCAACCGCGTGCAGAAGCCAAAGGGCGCGCTGCGGCTGCTCGACGCACTCGGCGCGGCGGAACGAAGCCGCGTGCGCGTCATGCTCCATGTCGGGCCCGTCGGATTCGGGGTGCTCTCCAGCCATCCGGATCAAGCGGACGAGCGACTCGCTTGCACCTTCGCGCACGCGGCGAAGACTGCGGGTCTCGAAATCGGCGCGGGCGGTGGCCGTAGCTCAGACTGCGTCGGGAGCGGGGCGGGCCCGCAGAGCACGAGCCGTGGATACATGGGTTGCGGACCCGACGCGGATTGGACCGGCGGCCGCGAGTGGGAGCCTTTCCGCCGTGTCGGGATTCCGGTGTTCGGCATCCACTCCGCCGCCGAAGCCAAGTTCGGCGGCAAGCTCGACCCCGCGCTCTACCTGAAGAGCTACCGCATGCTCGCGATCTTCCTCGCGCTTGCGGACGAGGCGCTCGCGGCGGCGCCTCCTGCGCAGGGCAGCGCCGCCGCAAGCGAGGAGTGAAGCGCGCCTACTTCGAGCCGCTGACCGCCTTGTACGCGACGCCGGCAGCGGCGGCGCCCAAGATCGGCGCGATCCAGAACATCCACAGCTGCGAGAGCGCCCAACCGCCGACGAAGATCGCGGGGCCAGTCGAGCGCGCCGGGTTCACCGACGTGTTCGTGACCGGGATGCTGATCAAGTGGATGAGCGTGAGACCGAGGCCGATCGCGATCGGCGCGAAGCCGGCGGGAGCGCGCGAGTCCGTCGCGCCGAGGATGATCATCAGGAACATGAACGTGAGCACGGCCTCGGCCACGAAGCCGGCCAGCATCGAGTAGCCGCCGGGCGAGTGCTCGCCGAAACCGTTCGAGGCGAAGCCCGCGGCGACGTCGAAGCCCGCCGCGCCACTGGCGATCACGTAAAGCACTCCAGCCCCCGCGACCGCACCGACCACTTGCGCGGCGATGTAGGGCAGGACCTCCGAGAACGGGTGCCGCCCGCCCACCCAGAGGCCAACCGTCACCGCGGGGTTCAAGTGGCAGCCCGAGATGTGGCCGATCGCGTAGGCCATCGTGACCACCGTCAGGCCGAACGCGAGCGACACGCCGAGCAAACCGATGCCGACGCCCGGAAACGCCGCCGAGATCACCGCGCTGCCGCAGCCGCCGAGCACGAGCCAGAACGTTCCGAGGAATTCCGCCGAAAGCTTGTTGCCGAGAGTCATTCACGAATCTCCAGTAGGTAGGTCTTCACGCCTCAGGCGATCGTATGGCTGACCGAAGAGCAAAGCTCGGCGAAGTTGCTCGCATCCTGCCGGTGAAAGAACCCCTGCGGCGAGTTCCCCGCGCCGCTCATCGCTCGTGCATAATGCCGGCTCGGCCGGAGGAGACAGAGCCCTTGCCCCTCCATGACGACCTGACCCGCGAGATTCGCGAAGGACCCTCCGGCCCCGAGATCGGCGCACTCTTCGATCTCGATCAGACGCTGGTCGCCGGCTTCTCCGCCACCGCGTTCCTGCGCGAGCGCGTGATGTCGGGCCGCATCTCGCCCAAGGAGCTCAGCGACACGCTCGCCGGCGCGATGTCGTTCGCACTCGGCCGTACCGGGTTCTCAGGCATGCTCGCGGGCATCGTCGCTGCGTACCGCGGACTCAGCGAGCAAGTGATGCGCGAGCAGGCGGAGGAGGTGTTCGAGAAGCGCCTCGCGCGAGACATCTACCCCGAGTCGCGCGCGCTGGTGGAGGCGCACCGTGCGAAGGGGCACACGCTCGCGATCGTGTCGTCGGCGCTGACTTATCAGGTCGAGCCGTTCGCGCGCGCGCTCGAGATCCCGCACATCATGTGCACCCGGCTCGAGGTCGAGGACGGCGTGTTCACGGGCGAGGTGGTGAAGCCCACCTGTTGGCAAGAAGGCAAGCTTCACTACGCGCAAATCCTCGCCGAGCGCGAGGGCTTCGATCTCGCGCAGTCGTATTTCTACAGCGACAGCGCGGACGATCTTCCGCTGCTCGAAGGCGTGGGCATGCCGCGCGCGCTGAATCCCGGCTCGCGGCTCGCAGGCATCGCGCGCAACCGCGGCTGGCCGATTCGGCGCTTCACGAGCCGCGGGCGCCCCGATGCCGAAGCGATGGCGCGTACGGTGCTCGCCTACGGCAGCATGATCCCGAGCGTGCTCGTCGGCCTGGGCGTCGGCTTCGCGAACCGTTCGCAGCGCGACGGCACCAACGTCGCACTGTCGGCGTGGTCGGAGCTCGCGACGGCGTTCGCCGGGATCGAGCTGGATGTGCGCGGCGAGGAGCACCTCTGGTCGCACCGCCCCGCGGTGTTCGTGTTCAACCACCAGAGCGGTGTCGATGCGATGCTGGTCGCGAAGCTGTTACGGAGAGATTTCGCCGGCATCGCCAAGAAAGAGCTTCAGAGCGTGCCGATCCTCGGCCAGGCCTTCGAGTTCGCGGGCACCGTGTTCATCGACCGCGAAGACTCGAAGCGGGCGATCGACGCGCTCGCGCCGGCGGTGCAGGCGCTGAAGGAGGGACGCTCGATCGCGATCGCGCCCGAGGGCACGCGTTCCCGCACGCCTCGGCTCGGCAAGTTCAAGAAGGGCGCGTTCCACATCGCGATGCAAGCGGGCGTGCCGATCGTGCCGATCGTGTTCAAGAACACGCTCGACGTGCTGCCGCGCGGCGCGATCGTGCTGCGGCCCGCGAACGTCGAGGCGGTGGTGTTGCCGCCGATCGACACTTCGAGCTGGACGCGAGAGTCGCTCGACGCGGAGATCGAGGCGGTGCGCAAAAACTTCCTCGAGGTGCTCGGGCAGTGACGCTGCGGGTGTGCGTGCTCGGCGCGGGTTCGTGGGGCACGACGGTCGCTTCGCTGGCCGCGCGCAACGCGCCCACCTTGTTATGGGCGCGGCGTGCCGACGTCGCCGACGAGATCGGTCGCGCGCACACGAACGAGCGCTATCTGCCGAACGTGCGGCTGCCGCGTGCGCTGCGCGCGACGGCTTCGATCGAGGAGGCCGTGCGCGACGCCGACGTGATCGTGGTGGGCGTGCCGTCCCACGGCCAACGCGCGGTCCTCGAAGAAGTGCGCAAGTTCATCCGCCCGTGGGTGCCGCTCGTGAGCCTCAGCAAGGGCCTCGAGCAAGGCACGCACCTGCGCATGACGGAGGTGATCCGCGAGGTGCTGCCGGACCGGCGTGCGGGCGTGCTCACCGGCCCCAACCTCGCGCGCGAGATCATGTCCGGACTCGCCGCCGCGAGCGTGATCGCGATCGACGACGACATGATCGCGCGCCAGCTCCAGGACGTCTTCCACAGCGGCTTGTTCCGCGTCTACACGAACCGCGACGTGGCGGGCTGCGAGTTCGGCGGCGCGCTGAAGAACGTGATCGCGATCGCGGTGGGCATGGGCGATGGACTTGGCGTCGGCGACAACACGCGCAGCGCCGTAATTACTCGCGGGCTCGCGGAGATGACGCGGCTCGGCGTCGCGCTCGGCGGGCGCGCCGAGACGTTCTACGGGCTCGCGGGCATGGGCGATCTAGTCGCGACCTGCGTCTCGCCCCAGAGCCGCAACCGCCACGTCGGTGAGCAGCTCGGGCGCGGGCGCAAGATCGACGCGATCACCGCGGAGATGCACATGGTCGCCGAGGGCGTGAAGACGACGCGCGTCGTGCTCGAGCTCGCCGAGCGCGTCGGCATCGCGATGCCGGTGGCGCGGGAGGTGCACGGCGTGCTTTATGAGGGGCGGACCGCGCAAGAGGCGTATCGCGGGCTGGTCCGTAACAAGCCGGGGGATGAGGCGGAGCCTGGGTGAGAGCGGTCGCCGCGGTCTTCGTGTTCGCGGCACTCCTGCTGGCTGTGGGCGGGGGCGATCCAGCGAACGCGCCGTTGCGGGCGACGTTGCCCTGGTGGGCCAAGACGGCGCTGGTCTCCGCCATCGCGACGCCCTTCGCGACTTCATTTCTCGCGACGTTCGTGGCCGCCTGCATCGCTTCCGCCGGAGCCCGGATGCGCGGCGAGATGCATTGGACGGAGCGCGCGCGCCGCCTGGCCCCTTCGCGGTACGCCGGGCAATCCGTGCCGATCATCGCGGCCGTGGCGACGGCGATCACCGCGGCCGGTGAGACAGGTCTCGTCCGCACGACGCCGGCCGGCATCGCGGCGTTGGCTGCCGGGTTCGCCGCCCTGATCGGCGGTGCCCTCGCGTGGCAGCTCCTCGCCCCGTCTTGGATGGAGCGACCCGCGCATCGCTTGCGCGATGCCTGGGGACAGTTCGCGCAGGCCGTGGTTCTGGCGCCGCAGCTATTCGTGTTCGCGATCACTGCCTTCCTGTCGACGGGGCGGACCGACGAGCAGGTCGCGCTCGTCG
>JANNKN010000074.1:0-6426 GCA_031396315.1 Deltaproteobacteria bacterium | reverse complement strand
GATAGACCGCCCCTCCGCGTGCCGGAGCCGCCGCGATCACGAGTACGCCGCGTGCGAGCGCGCGCTGCACCGCTTCTCCCAACACCTCACGCTGCTCGCGTAGGCCCGCGCTCACGTTCGCGAGTACGGCGCCCTGCGAGGCCGCCCAGTCGAGCGCCGCCGCGAGCTGCGCAGCGCTCGTCGCGAGCGAATCGAAGAACACGCGCGCGGCGATGAGCTCGATGCGCGCGTCCGCGAGCAACACGTCGGCGAGCGCGGGGCCGTGTGTGAGAGCGCCGCGCGTCACCTCGACGATGCCGTCCGTCACGGCGATTTCGCTCCCTGGCGTTTCGACTGCGCTGCCCAGCCGAAACGCACGTGCCGCGACGACCCGGGACGCGTGCCGCTCCGCAATACCGGCGTCGATCAGCGCAACGCGGATCACGCGCGCTCCGCGTCCACGAGCAGCGCGCCATCGCGCAGCACGAGGCGCTGGTCCGCACCCGCGAGCGGCGCCTCGCGGTGGCTGATCACGAGCCGCGTGGTGCCTGCGAAGAGGGCGTCGAGCTCTGTGAGCAGCGTCGCCTCGAGCTGCGCATCGAGCGCAGAGGTCGGCTCGTCGAGGATCACCAGTGCGGGCCGCTGCAGCAGCGCGCGCGCGATCGCGATGCGCTGCTTCTCGCCCCCCGACAGCCCCTGCCCGCGCTCGCCGAGCCGCGCCGCGAGCCCGCCGGGAAGCTTTCCGAGCAACTCGCCGAGGCCCGCGCGCTGCGCCGCCTCCGCCACCTCGGCATCACTGGCGCTCGGTGCCGCGTAGCGCACGTTGTCGGCGAGCGTCGCGCGGAAGATCACCGGCTCCTGCGGCACCAGCGCGACGCGACGCCGCCAGACGGCGAGATCGAGCGCTGCGAGGTCACTGCCGCCAACGCTGACACGCCCGTGCGTCGGCGTCTCGTGCCGCAATAACAGATCGACGAGCGTCGTCTTGCCGATGCCAGAGGCGCCGCGCAGCGCGGTCTTCTTGCCGACCGGGAGCACGGCACTCGCTTCGCGCAGGATCGCGGGGCCCTCATCGTAAGCAAACGTGACGCCTTCGAGGACGATGTCGCCGACGGGCACCTCCTTGCCGAGGCCTGCACCCGTCGCGCCGCTCGGCCTGCCCGCGGCACTCGCGCTGCGCAGCTCCCAGACGCGTTCGAGGCTGACCGCGAGCCGCTGCCACGCGACCGCGATCCCGAGCAGCGCCTGCACGGGGCCGATCGCGAGCGCGAGATACGCGCCGAACGCGATCAGCGCGCCGAGCGCGAGGCGCCCCTCGATCACCGCGAAGCCGCCGATCAGCAGCACGCCCGCGCGCGCCGCGGCGAGCAGTGCGCGCGGCGCGGCTGCGGCGGCGAACTCGCTGCGCTGGAGCCGCAACAAGTCATCCGCGTAGGCTTCGTTCAGCGCGCCGAGCCGCGTGCGCTCGCGCAGCTCGGCGACCGCGTTCTGGATCGTGCGCACCGCAGGCAGCGTCTCCGCGAGAAAGCTCGAAACATCCGCACCGCGCGCCCGCAGCGTGCGCGTGCGCGCCTCGACGCGCGGGCGCATTCGCCAGAGCCAGAGCGCCTCGAGCGGCGCAATCAAGAGCGGCGCGAGCGCGAGACGCGCATCGATGCGCACCATCAGCACGAGCGCGCCGACGAGCCCGAGCGCCGAGGAGAGCCCCGCGAACAACGTGTCGACGCTGAAGCGCTGCAACTCCGCGACGTCGCCATCGAGTCGCGTCATCAGGTCGCCGGTGCGCCAGCGGCGATGCCAGCCCGGCGGCAGCGCGAGCAGGTGCGCGTACACCTCCTCGCGCAACGCGAACAGCACGCGGCTCGAGAGGCGCGTGTGGAAAATGCGGCTCACGCCGGAGAGCGCGACCGCGAGCAGACCTGCCGCGAACAGCGCGCCGGCGTAGACGGCGAGCGCGCGGCGATCGCGCGCAACGAGGCCGTCGTCGATCAGGCGCTGGGTGAGCCACGGCTGCGCGAGCGCGAGCGCCGTGGTCGTGAGCGCGAACGCGAGCAGCCCCACGACGCGCGCGCGCTCGCGGCCGACGAAGCCGTACAGCCAGCGCAGCGCGTCGCGGCGGCCATCAGCGGGATGCAGCTCGCTCATCGCGCCGCAGCGTAGTGCGATTGCGTAGGGGACGTACTTGCGTAGCGCGCTACGCGAGTACGTCCCCTACGCAATCTCCCCTACGCAATCAGCGGCGGAAGATTTTCGGCACGCCGGTGGCCATGTCGCCGCCGGGGAGCACGATGTTGCCGAGCTTGGTCATCGAGTCGGCGTCGTAGATCGCGATGTCATTGAAGGTGCCCGTCAGATAGAGCGTGTCGCCGTCAGTGCCGAAATCGACGGCGTAATAGCTGTGCTCGAGGTCGACGCTCTTGTCGATGCGCGCGTTCGGCACGTCGAAGCGTTGGAGCTGGGTGAGCGTCGCGAAGAATTGATCCGGGCGGCCCGGCCGCGTCATGCCTGTGAATAGGCCGTTGAGCAGCGGGCCCGCCACGGCGTCACTCGCGACACCGCTCGCGAGATCCACCTTCTCGTAACCCCACACGAGCTCCGCCTGCGCCGCGTCGCCCTCCGCACCGGGCTTCCAGCGCGGCGCGCTGAACATGCGCACGAACTCACCCGAGCTCTCGCCGATGTTCCAAACCGTGAGCACGTCGCGGGGCCCGAATTTCGGATCATTCAGGCTGCGACTCTTCAACGCGACCCGCAGCTCCCCGGTCTCTGGGTTCATCGCGGTGATGTCGGGCCCGCCGAGGAAGAGCGTGCCGTCGGCGCTCGTCTTCATGATCGTGACCTGACGCGGCGCGGGCAGCGTGCGCACGGGCAACGCGTTCTTCCCGGCGCTCGTGTCGTAGACCGCAATGCGCGTACCCTGCACTTCATAATGATCGAGGAACAGCTTCACCGGCGCTTGATGGGTGTAGAGGCGCTTGCCGTCGGGCGAGACGGCGATGCCGCCCATCGTGCGCACGCGCTCGTTGCCTTGCGACTGCACCGCCGTGAACACGAGCTCGCAGTCCGCGAGCCGCACACCCCAAACCTCGCCCATGCCGCCGCCGATGATGTAGGCAACGTCGTTGGCGGGGCTCATCGCGATCGTGCCTGGCGTCGCGTTCGAAGGCAGCGCGCAGGTGCGCACCACGCGCTGCGCACCGAGGTCGACCAGATGCAAGTTGTTGGGGCGATTCGCGACGACCATCATGTCGCCATAGCCGCGAGGAGCGACCGGGCCGCCGCCGGCGTCCGTCGTGTGCACGCAGCCCGAGCTCACGAGCGCCAACGCGAGTGCAATGACCCGCCCGCGCATCACTTGTCGTCCGGGAACGTCGGCCCGAGCTTGCGCCAATCGCGGCCCGCCGAGTCCGCGCCCTTCGACCAGTCGGGATAGGAGTTCGCGATGTCGGGCACCTGCGCCGGCCACCAACACGGGTCGGCGCAGCCGTAGAGGTCCGCTTCCATGGGCTGACATAGGCCCCCGACGCCGCCGAACGCGTCGACCTCCCAGCCGGGGTCGGTCGTCGCCGTGCAGCCGGACACGGTCTGCATCGCGACGACTTCATCGAGCTTGCCTTCACGCGCAGCCACGTCCGTCTGCGCCGCCTTCACGTTGAGTGCCTTCAGGTGCTTCATGTCGTCGCCCTCCAAGACTCGTCGACTCGCTTCGCAGAATCGGCAGTCGCCCTGCGCGGCGCGAGCGTTCTCCCGAACCAGTCCGGCCGCGCGGCGAGAATACGCGCATAGGCCGAGATTCCATAATCGATCCAGCTGCGCATGCGATCGCAATAGTGCAGCGTCGGGTGGATCGGGTCGCCGTAGCGCGCGTAGCTCTCGTGGTAACAGCCGCCGCTACACAGGTTCCGGATGCGACAGGTGGCGCAGTCGACGCCGGATTTATCGAGGCGGCGCTCGAGGAACGCGCTCAGCTCGGGGCGCGCGAGGCCGTGCGTCACGTCCCCGAAGGTGCCGAGCTCCGAGCCCGTGAAGCGATGGCAGAGGTTCACGCCGCCTTGATGATCGATCGCGACCATCGAGTAGCCCGCGCCGCAGGGCAGCGACTTGCTCGTGCCCTCGTGCAGATCGGTGAGTAGCTGCAGCAGGTTCGAGAAGCCGTGCTTCTCGCCGCGCAGTGCCGCGGCGACGAGGCGGTCGCCGAGCGCGCGGAAGCCGGCGAACACCGCGTCGAGCTCCGGCTCCGTCAGGTTGAAGCGCGCGTCGTCGCCGGCCGTCACCGGCGCAAAGCCCACCTCGTTGAAGCCGAACTCACCCGTCAGGTGATCGAAGATCTCGCCCACCTCGGTGGTGCCGCGGGCGAGTGTGACGCGCGCGCCGAGCGGCCGCGCGCGATAGCGCTCGCGCAAGAGGCGGATCTTCGCGGCTACGGCGTCGTAGCTGCCGTTGCCGCCGCGCGTCGTGCGGTGGCGGTCGTGGATCGTCTTCGGTCCATCGATCGAGACCGCGACGCCGACGTTGTTCGCATTCAGCCAGTCCGCGATGCGCGCATTGATGAGCGTTGCATTGGTAGTGAGCGAGAAGTCGACGCGCGCTTTCGCCTCGGCGAAGCGGGGCTCAGCCCACGCGACGACGCTCTCGAGCAGCGGCATCTGCGTGAGCGGCTCACCGCCGAAGAACACCACGTTGTATCGCGAGCGGCCGGGCGACTCGCGCAATAACATCTCGATCGCGGACTGCGCCGTCGCGAAGTCCATCACCTGGCTCTTGGCGACCGTCGTGAGGTCTTCCTTGAAGCAGTAGCCGCACGCGAGATTGCAGCCCGTCGCGACGTTGAGCACGACCGTCGTGAGCGGGAACGAGGTGACGCGCTTCTTCGCCGCGGGCGCTGCGAGCGGCGCAGCCGTATCGCGCAGCACGTCGCAGGCGATGAGCTCCTCGATCGCCTCCGCCACGGCGCCAGCGTCGTGGCGCGCGGCGAGCTTCGCTTGCAACGCCGCAAGCGAGAGCGTTGCTTCATCGAGCAGCGTGAGTGCCTCGCGCGCGAGCGGATCGAGCTCGAATAGGCTCGTGGTGGGCACGTGGAATAGCAGCTCGCGTCCGTCCACCGCGACGCGATGGAGGTTGTGCCGGATCAGCTCTAGCTCACCTTGCATCGTGGCTTCGACCTCTTGTTACGGAATCGGCGAGTTGATCCAGCGCTGCACCGTGACGATCAGGTGCGCCTCGCCGGAGAGCTCGCGCGCGCCGTCTTTCACGGTCGCGATCACCTTCAGGTTGCCAGCGTTGTTAGTGCCGTACTTGCGCGCGGGGTTCGGGCCCGCATCGCCAGGCGTGAACACGCCCGTGTTCGGATCCATCACGCCGGCGAACTCGACATCGCGCTCGACGCGCGCCTGCTCGTGCCACGGCTCGACGCGCCAAGTCGCGGGAACTGTCCCGAGGCGCACGTCATCCGCGGTCTCGGGCTTCCCGTCCGCGCCGTTCGACCACGTCACCGCGTCGAAGACCGCGTACTCCTTCGGTATCGGGCCGCCGCCGTCGCCGACGCGTGCGACCTGATAGGGCGGCTCGATCGTGAGGCGATCGACGCTTCCGCTGCCGAGAACGTTGCCCGCGTCGAACGAACCCAGCTTCTCGCGGAAGGCACCCGGTTTGACCGGGTTACTCGTGCCGAGCACCGCCATGCCGAACTCCGGGTGGTCGCGCTCGTACATGCGACCCGACAGGAAGTGGGCGGGCTCGACACTGAAGACTTGCTGCCACTTCACATCGCCGAAAGTCAGCGTCGCTCGCCACTCATAGCCTGTGTAAACGGTCGCGCGGCCACTGCCTGAGACCTTCTCGCCATTGCGCAGATACTCGCCCGTGAAGTCGAGCCCGTACTCGTCCGCACCGCTCGACTCGACCCGCATCGTGCCGTTGAACTCGCCCTTGCCCGGTTGGTACCCAGCGAGGCTCCAACTCCCCGACAGATCCGGCCTCTTCGCCTTCTGCCACTTCTTCCACGCGTCGCTCTCGAACGCGTACTTCTCCGCGAGCATCGGCGCCGTCTCATTCAGCGCGATCGGGAACCAATCCATGCCGCGACCGCCGGCGGAGTACTCCGTGCTCGGCCACTGCCCGAGATGGAAGTGCGCGAGCTTGCGCCACTCCTCGACAGGGCGGCGCTGCAATAACACTCGCGCGGCGGAGTGGCAGCGCCCGCACATCGTCTTGAAATCCGCGTCCACCGGCTCGAAGTCGTCGAGGCGCTGCTCGAGCGCGTAGCGGAAGCCTGCGGTCTCCGCGGGCGCGAGACCCTGAGTGTCGGCGAGGTACTTCACCAGCACGCGCTTCGCGTCCGCGTCGCCGAGCGGGAGATCCTGCGACGACACCGTGATGCCGTGCAGATCCTCCATGCGCTGGATCGTCATCGCCCAGCCCTCGGGCGTCTTGCGCTGCTCGGAGATG
>JANNKN010000068.1:0-6653 GCA_031396315.1 Deltaproteobacteria bacterium | reverse complement strand
TGCCCGGACGCTGGAGATCTCGTCTCCGCGACATGCCTAGAGCAACCGTCGTGCCAAGGTCGTGTGGGAATCGCTACAGGCAGCCGCAACGCACGCCGTTCCCGTAGCGAGCACGAAGGAATTGCCGGTGCAGGAAGCGGCAGTGCGAAGCCCGTGGCCTCCGCATCCGACGCAATTTGTGTCACTCGGGCGCCGACCTGCCGCTTGCACGCGCACGCGTGGCGGGAAGCGCGGCGATCGCCGCGATGTGCGCGGGTGTCGTTCCGCAACAACCGCCGAGCCAGCCGGCGCCTGCCTCGGACCAGAGCGCGGCCTTCGCCGCGAACGCGCGCGGGGCGAGCTCGTGCGTGTGAGTGCCTCGTGCGAGCGGCGCGCCGAGGTTCGCGTACGCGAAGAACGGACGTTGCGACGCGCGCAACACCGGCAAACACGCGGCGAGTGTGCTCCAGGGCGCGCAGTTCACGCCGACCGCGAGCGGGCCGAGCGGCGCGATGCGCTCGACCGCCTCGTCGAGCGGCTCGCCCGAGAGCAGGCGCGCGTCGGCACCGCACACGAAGCTCACGAGCGCGTTGCTGCCTGCCTCGCGCGTCGCTCGTAGCGCTGCCTCGGCTTCCCGCGCGCAATTCATCGTCTCGATCAGCACGGCGTCGACGCCAGCGCGCACGAGATTGCGCGCATGCGCAGCGTGTTCGCGCGCGAGCGTCGCGTCGTCGGGAACGAGCGCGGGTCGATAACAATCTTCGAGCGGCGGCGCGGAGCCGACCACGAGCGTGTCGCTCGCGCCCGCCTCCTGCGCGCCATCGCGCGCGAGCCGTACGGCAAGCGCGGTGAGCTCCTCCGCGCGCGACGCGAGCCCAGCGCGCGCGAGCGCGTGCGCTTGTGTACGAAACGTGTTCGCGGTGAGCGCATCCGCGCCGGCGCGCGCGTAATCGCTGTGGATCGCGCGTACCCGCTCCGGTGCCGCGAGCAAGGCGTGGGCGGACCACAGCGGCAGTTCGCACAAGACGCCGCGGCGCTCGAGCTCGGTACCGGTCGCGCCGTCGAGAACACGCGTGCGCGGCCTGATTTGCGACGCATCGCCGATATAGTGCCCCGCCATGTCACTCCCGTCGCTCGCACGGCACGAGCGCGCCGGCCGCTTGGAGCCCGTGCGACTCGGCGTTCGCTATTGCGCCGACGTTCCGCCGCACCGTAGCGGCGACGGTGTGATCGGACCGATCGCGTTCGCAGAGGCGCCGCTCAGCGTGGGCACGCATCGCCTCGGACCGCTCGAGCTGTCGGTCGCGGCGGATCTGCGCGGCGAAGAAGTGGTGTTCGACGTCTCGCTGCATTCGCTCGCTGGGCAGCCGCTGCACATCGAGTCGATCGTGATCGGCTTGCGCTGGCATCCGCCGGAGGGCGAGCGCGATCTGCGCTTTCTGCGCAACGGCTGGCAATCGTGGTCCGCGTGTACGTCTCAGGCACTCGACGCGGAAGGGGCTGTGCCGTTCCCGTCGGGCGCGTGGCTGCGTGGGATGTTCCACGGCATCGGTTCGCCGCCGCCGGATCGCGCGGGCTGGTACGAGTCGGACCTGATGACGGCAGCGGTCACGGAGAGCGGCGCGGCGTGCCTCGCCGGTCTAATCGAAGCGGGGCGCGCGACCAGCCTCGTGTTCTTGCGCCGCGAGCCGGAAGCCGTGCGCATCGAGGTCGAGGCGCAGCTCGAGATCGCGCTCGACCCCGGCGCACGCATTCCTGCAGAGCGCATCGCGTTCGCGCTCGGCACGTCGGCCGACGCGTTGCTCGAGCAGTTCGCGGCGGAGCTCGGTGCGCGCGCAGGCGCGCGTACCGACGCGCCGTTTCAAGCGGGCTGGTGCAGCTGGTACCAGTTCTTCGCTGCGGTCTCCGAAGCCGACATCCTCCGCAATCTCGAGGCGCTCGCGAAGTTGCGCGCCTCGTTTCCGATCGACGTCGTGCAGATCGACGACGGTTACCAGCGCGCCGTCGGCGATTGGCTCGACACCAACGAACGCTTCCCGCGTGGCCTCGCGAAGCTCGCCGCCGACATCCGCAGCGCAGGCTTTGCGCCCGGCATCTGGACCGCGCCGTTCTGCGTCGTCACGGAGAGCGATGTGTTCCGCGCGCACGCCGACTGGTTGTTACGGCGCGGCGATCAACCGTTTCTCGCACTGATGCACGCGCAGTGGGCGCGCGATTCGCGCGTCTACGCGCTCGACACCTCGCTGCTCGCGGTGCAGCGGCATCTGGCCAGCACGTTCGCCGCGCTCACGGAGTTCGGCTTCAGCTACTTCAAGCTCGATTTTTTGTATGTCGCCGCGATGCAGGCCGACGCCGCCGACGCCTCGCTGCCGCGCGCGGCGCGGCTGAAGCGCGGGCTCGCTGCGATTCGCGAAGGCACCGGCGCGGAGGCGTTCGTGCTCGGTTGCGGCTCGCCACTCGGCGCCGCGGTCGGCCTCGTCGATGGCATGCGCATCGGCCCCGACGTCGCGCCGCACTGGGATGCGCGCCCGGCTCCGCGCATTCCCGGCATCGAGCACACCACGCCCTCGACACGCCACGCGCTGAGCGCGGTGTACGCGCGCTCGTTCATGCACCGCCGCCTGTGGCTCAACGATCCCGACTGCGTGATGGCCCGCAGCCGAGGCACCGAGCTGACGCCCGTGGAAGTGCGCTCGCTCGCCGCGGGCGTCGCTGCGAGCGGAGGCATGCTGATCTTCTCGGACGACGTGGCGCAGCTCGCGCCCGCGGAGATCGAGCTGTTGCGCGACACGCTCGCGTTGGCGCGCGAGGTCGACGCCGGCGCTTCTCAGGGAACTGCACGCGCGCTCGACCTGTTCGCGCCGGAGGGCGCGCGCGGCATCGTGAGCCACACGCAGAGCGCGACGCTGCTCGCGGCGTTGAATCCGAGCGACCTGCCAGCGGCGTTCGCGCGGGACTGCGCGCGCGAGCTCGCCGGGCGCGGGCCGCTGCCACCGTTCGCGCTGCTCGGCAGCCGCGAGCCCGAGCCGCGCGACGACTCCGGGCTGCGCGCGCAGCTCGCGCCGCATGAGAGCCTGTTCGTGCGCATCGCGAAGGGCGTGCGACTGGCGGTGTTCTGCGATTACGACGGCACGTTCGCGAAGCAGGACGTCGGCTCGACGATCGCGCGCACGCACGCCGCAGAGAAGCGCGCCGGGCTCTGGACGCGCCTCGAACGGGGCGAGCTCGATGCTTGGGCCTACAACCTGGAGCTGCTCGACGGGCTCGCCTATCCCGAGCGCGCGCTGAACGAGTTCTTGCATACGATCGAGATCGATCCCGGCGGCCGCGCGCTCGTTGCGTGGTGCGAACAGCAAGGGATCCCGTTCCGCATTCTCAGCGACGGCTTCGACTACAACCTCGAACGCCTGCAGCGCATCCACGGCGTGCGCTTCGCCCACGACTCGAACCGGCTCTGGTACGAGCACGATCGCTGGCGCATCGCGGCACGCTACCCGGACGCGCGTTGCGGTTGTAGCACCGGCGTGTGCAAGGCCGCGCGCATCCGCGAGTTTCGCGCGGCGCACCCGAGCGCGCGCGTCGTACACATCGGGAACGGCCGTGTATCGGACCTGTGCGGCGCGCGCGCGGCCGACATCGTATTCGCCAAGGACTCGCTCGCGGAGGAGCTCGCGCGGCAGGGCGTCGCGTTCGAGCCGTTCGAGACGCTGCACGACGTGATCGAGGGCCTCGCGCGGCTCGCCGGCTGACGGTCGCTCAGTCGGGCGGCAGCTCGCGCTCGATCTCCGGGTCGTGGCGCGGCGGCGCCGCCTCGTTGCGCGCGGGCAGGCGCTTGCGATCGAGCGGCATCACGGCCCAGAGCACGATGTAGATCACGATCCCGAAGCCGCTCGACAGGATCGTGCCGAGCACGAATGCGAGCCGGACGACCGCGGTCGGCAGCCCGAACAGGATCGCCAGGCCACCGCACACGCCAGCGATCATGCGGTCGCGATCGGTGCGCACCCAGTCGCCGACCGGCGCGCGTTTGCGTCCGCCGATGTACGAGCCGCAGTGCCTGCACTTGACCGCTTCGACTCGCACCTCTTCGGCGCAGTACGGGCAGATCTTCGTATCCGGCATCGCTCAGGCCTCCCGCGCGCGCAGCCGCGCACGCTGGTGGGCCGCGATCGGCAAGAAGCCCGCGGCGAGCGTCAGCCAGACGAGCGCGCCCCCGGCGTAAGCGAAGGCGAGGCCGTTCGCGATCGGCGTCGGCAGCAGCTGGTCGAGGTAACCTGCGAGTCTCGGCAGGAAGAACGCGTTCCAGGCGAGCACCATCGCGAGGGGCGGTGTCGCCGCGAACGCGATTCGCGCGAGCTCGCGGCGAAAGCCGACAGGCAGGCGCCGCGCGGCGACCTGCTCGCGTAGCTCGCGCTTGGCGCGCGCGAGAGTGGTGTCGAGCAGCGCGCGCGGAGGCGCACCGACGCGAAACTCGTCGAGCGCGCGCGAGAGCGCCGTCAGCTCGCGCTGGAGATCGTCGTCTCGCAGCTCGCTCATGCTCCGCCCTCGCTCTCGTTCGACATGTTCTCGCGCAGTGCCTTCACGGCCGCGTGCAGCCGGCTCTTGATGGTTCCGCGCGGCACGCCGAGCACACGCGACATCTCTTCCTCGCCGAGATCCTCGTAGTACCTCAGCACGAGCACTTCGCGCAGCCGGTCGGGCAGGGCGAGTACGCGCTCGCGCATCACGTCGCGGTCGGGGAGCGCGGGAGCCTCGGGCGCCGCGCGTAGGGTCTCGTCCTCGACCTGGAAGGAATCGACCGCGCGGCGCATCGCGTCGACGCGGCGGTAGCGGTCGCGGCACAGGTTGTTCGCGATCTGATAGAGCCATGCAGCGAAGCGGCGCTCCGTGTCGAAGCGCTCGCGCGCACGCACGATGCGGATCCAGGTTTCTTGGAAGACATCGTCGGCGGCGCTGCCGACGCGGCGGGAAAGGAAGCCGTAGAGCGGCCCTTGATAACGCTGCATCAGCTGTTCGAGGGCGCGCTCGTCACCCGCCTGAAGCCGAGCCATCAGCTCTTCATCGGAGGCCACGGCGCGCCACGGTATCGCAGCACTGCGGGCGGCCTCCGCAGGCCGCCGCTGGGATCGCGTGGGGAACAGGGAGAGCGGGAGAGTGGCGGTCGTCATTTCGGGGTGGCTACGCCGCCAGCGCGCGGCCCGTTCGTGGGTCGGCTAAAAAGCGCGCCTTCCCGGAAGGCATCGCGCGAAAGGCTCTCGTGTCCCCCTCCCGCATCGCAGTCGTGGGCGCTGGAATGGCAGGCTTCGCGGCTGCGCATCGCCTGCTTGCGGCTGGCTTGGACGTCGTCTTCGTGGAACGGGGCGCGGCCGGCGGGCGGGCGCAGGAGAGCCTGCGCGACGGCTTCCGCATCGAGCGCGCGCCGCTGCTCCTGGGTGCGCGGGATCGCACGCTGCACGCGCTCGCGCGCGGCCTCGCGAGCGCAGATCGTCTGCCGTTCCTGCGCCCCGTGGCGACCGCGCAATTTCACGAGGGCCAGCTCCGCGAGATCGACGCGAGCGATCTCGCTGGCTTGCGCAGGCTGCCCGGCATGCCGCTCCGCGAGGGCTTTCGGCTGCTGCGCCTCGAGCGCTTGCTGCGCCGCTTCCGCTCGATCCTCGATGCGGATCATCCCGAGCACGCGACGCGCCTCGATGACCGCAGCGTCGCCGACTTCGCGCGCCTCTACTTCGGTGACGCCGTGCTCGCGCGCTGGGTCGAGCCGCTGCTCGCCGCGGACTTAGGGCTCGATCCGGCGAACACGAGCCGCGTTGCGTTGCTGCGTCACCACGTGGGGCGCGCCGAGCTCGGACTCGGGCGTCTGCGCACGAGCGTCGCAGCGTTTGGCGGCGAGCTCGCGCGTGACGCGCGGCTCGTGCCCGGCGACGTGCGCGGCTCGCGCGCGACCGGCACGGGCTACGAGCTCGCGCTCGCGAGCGGCGCGCGCGTCGAGGCCGACGGCGTCGTGTTCGCGATTCCGCCCCACGAGGTCGTTCGCGCGGCCGGCGATCTGCTGACCGCGTCTGAGCTTGACTTGTTAGGATCCAGCCGCGCGGAGGCCGCGATCGTGGCGAGCTTCGCGTGTGAGGGTGCGCTCGCACTGCATTCGACGTGGGCACGCATCCCTCGCGACGCGGGTCTTCCGCTCGCCGCCGTGTCGCTCGAGCCCGGCGCTGAGGGCGGTTTTGCGCCGGTGGGGAAGACGCTCGTCCAGCTGATTGCGACGCCGGCTTTCAGCCGCGCCCACCTCGACGCGACCGACGATGCGGTCGCGCGCTCGCTCGCCGCAGCGCTCGAGCGCGTACGGCCCGCCGCGTCGCGCGGCGCGCAGCCGCTCGAAATCGCGCGCTTCGATTGGGCGCGTCCGCGCTTCGACGTGGGGCGCTACCGCGCGATCGCGAACTTCGCGCGCGTGCAGGTCGATCGCCGCGCGCGCGCGGCCGGCGCCTCTACTTCGCGGGCGACTACCTGAACGCGCCGACGCTCGAGGGCGCGGCGTGCTCGGGCCTGCGCGCAGCGAACGCCGTCCTCGCGGACTTCGGCATGCGCGCCGCGGCGAGCGCTTAGGGAGCGCTAGGAGACCGACCCGAGATGGGCGGCTGAGCACGGGCGCTGCGGCGCCGCCCCAACAAGGCGCG
>JANNKN010000039.1:0-2544 GCA_031396315.1 Deltaproteobacteria bacterium | reverse complement strand
GAGCGCGACGAGATCGTGCGAGACGGCGATCACCGCCAGGCCGAGATCGCGCTGAAGCGTTCGCAACAACGCGTAGAATTCGTGCTCGGCAGGCAGATCGAGCCCGATCGTCGGCTCATCGAGCACGAGCAGCGTGCGGCTCGCACAGAGCGCTTGCGCGAGCGTGACGCGGCGCTGGAGCCCGCCCGACAGCTCGCCGATCGGGCGCTGCGCGTGCTCGGTGATGCCGACGCGCGCGAGCGCCTCGTTCGCCGCGGCGCGGTCTGCCGCGCTCGCGCGCAGCGCGAAGCCGGACGCGAGCCGGCCGAGCAGCACGACGTCGAGCGCGCTCGCCGGGAAGGACTCGGGCAAGGTTTGGCGCTGTGGCACGTACCCGATGCCGCGCCGCGCGTGCTCGCCGGGCTTCTCGCCGAGCACGCGAATCTCGCCCGATGCAACCGGCAGCAGGCCGAGGATCGCCTTCAGCAGGGTCGTCTTACCGGCACCGTTCGGGCCGCAGATGCCGACGAACTGCCCGGGCTCGACCGCGAAGCCGATCTCCTCGAGCACGACGTCCGGACCGCGCTTCACGCACACATGCTCGAGCGTGACGACTGCGCTCACGGCTTCTCCTCGGCGAATGCGGCGGCCAGCTGCCGCGTGTTCCAGCGCAGCAGCCCGGTATAGCTCGCGCGTTCGGGTTCGCGCGGGTCGCCGAGCGGGTCGACCGTAACAAGCTGCGCGCCGAGCTCCTCGGCCACGATGCGCGCGGTGTGCGGGTCGAGCTGCGGCTCGACGAGCACGGCACGCACGTTCGAGGCGCGCGCGCTGCGGATCAGTTCGGCGAGGCGCCGCGGCGTCGGCTCTTCGGCGCCGTGCGCCTGGATCGCACCGAGGTCGACGTAGCCGTAGTGCCGCGCGAAGCCGCCCCAGGCCGGGTGGAACGCGATGAAGGCTTTCCCGCGCGCGCGCGGCCGTTCGCGGCGGCGGCTTCTTCGTCGAGCGCGAACACGCGGAGCGCCAGCTCGATGCGGCGCGCGGCGAAGTGCGCGCGCCCCGCCGCGTCGAGCGCGGCGAGCTTCGCCTCGAGCGGCGCGAGTGCCGCGAGGCCGGCGTACGGGTCGAGCCAGAAGTGCGCGCAGGCCGGATCGTCGTGCTTGCAGGCCGGCCCGAGCCCCAGCCAGCTCTCGTCGCCGGCGTTCGCGAGCCGCGCAGTCCAGTCGTCGATGCCGTTGCCCGCCCGCAACAAGAGCTGCGCCTGCGCCACCGCGGCGAGCGCGCCCGGCCGCGGCTCGAAGGCGTGCGGGCTAGCGCCGGGCGGCACGAGCGTCGAGCACGTCACGCGCTCGCCGCCGAGCTCGCGCGCGAGCATGCAGAGCGGCTCGATCGTCGCCACGACGCGCAGCGGGTGCGGCGCGTCGGCACGCACGGGGGATGCTGTGAGCGAGAGCATCGCGCACATCGCAAGCATGGCGATCTGCGCGCGACCTAACACACCGTCTCCCGCTCGCGGAAGCCCTCGGGCTCGAGCTGGATCGTCACGTGCTGGATGCCTTGGTGTTCGCGCAGCTCGTGGCTGAGTCTCCCCAATAACTCGTGCTCGTCTGTGTCGCGCGTGGCTTCGACGTGGCAGGAGAGCGAGACGAGGCCGCTCGTGATCGTCCAGACGTGGAGGTCGTGCACGGAAGCGACGCCTGGTTGTGCGCACAGCGCGCGCCGCAGCGCGTCGACATCGACGTGCGCCGGTGCAGCTTCGAGCAGCACGTCGACAGTCTCGCGCACCAGCTGCCAGGCAGAGCGCGCGACCAGCGCGGCGATCGCGAGGCTCGCGAGCGGGTCGGCGATGCGGACGTCGGCGAGCCAAATCGCGGCGCTCGCGGCCATCGCCGCGACGCTTCCGAGCGCGTCCGACGCGAGGTGTAGCCAGGCGCCGCGCAGGTTGAGCCCCGCGGTGCGCGCGTCGTGGAGCAACGCGAGGCCCACAAGATTCACCGCGAGGCCGCCGGCCGCGACCGCGAGCGCGGGCAGGCCGGCGACAGCGGGCGGCGAGTCGAGGCGCCCGAGCGCCTCGACCGCGATGAAGATCGCGACGACGACGAGTGCGACGCCATTGGCAAGCGCGGCAAGGATCTCTGCGCGCTGGTAGCCGAACGTGTGCGCGGCGGGGGCTGGACGCTGCGCCAGCCAGATCGCGAACAACGAGAGCGCGAGCGCGGCGGCGTCCGCGAGCATGTGCCCGGCGTCCGCGAGCAACGCCAGGGAGCCGGTCCAGAGGCCCGCTACGACCTCGGCGACGAGGTAGGCACTGACGAGCGCGAGGGTCGCGGCGAGGCGACGGCTCGACGACGCGCGGCTCGGCGCATGGACGTTCGCGGAGCCCGGGTGTGCGTGCGCGTGCATGCGGCGCGCATCATCCGCGCTGGCGGCGGGCAGCGCTAGCGGGCGCTCGTACGCACCCGGGGTCTGACCCCGGTGCGTACGAACGCGACGCACCGCGTTGACGCCGCCGCGAACGTCGGTTTCCTTCCCGCCCGCATGCGATTCGTGCAGCAGCTCCGGCGCCTC